>NZ_JBHVWF010000054.1:0-48582 GCF_042882365.1 Streptomyces sp. NPDC058221
GCACCTGCGGGCCGACGGTGCGGCTGCCGGTGCGTGCGGGGGGCGGGGCCGGGGCCCGGCCGGGTGGAGTGGGAGGGCGCGCCCGGGAGTGTGGTGCTGCGGCTCTCCCCGGCGGCTGGCCTCACGGTAGACCCGTTGCGGTCAGCGCAGGGTGAACACCGCCACCGTGCGTCCCGGAACGGTGAAACTTCCCGAACTCCTCTCGTACCTCGATTTCTTGACGGTAAGATCCGCGCCCGCTGCCTGGACGGGGTGCAGGGTGTAGTCCCGGCCCGCCAGGGCGGCGACCTTCTGGGTGGCGGTGCCGGGGGCTGCGTTGAGGACGACCACGAGCCTTCCGAGCCGCATGGTGATCACCCCGGGGGTCTCGTCCGTGCCGGAGAGGGGGAAGGAGAGCGCGGACTGCACCTGCCCGGCGGTGGAGAGGCCGAAGTCCTTCTCGGTGGCGCGGATGGTGAGCAGGTCCTGGTACGCGGCCGAGGCGCCGTTGATCTGCGCGCAGCCGGGGCTGATCGCGGGGTTGGTCAACAGCGGCCCGGCATAGGGCCACTTGGCCTCGTTGTCGGCGGCCGGCGGCAGCCCGCGCCCGAAGCCGTTGCCCGCGCGGCAGTCCCAGTGCAGGGCGTTGAACCAGTCGCCACTGTCGAAGGAGTTGCGGTCAAGCGACTTGGAGCGCAGCAGGTCGGTGCCGGCCTGGGAGAGCGAAGGGCCCTGCGAGAGGGTGGCCGTCGCCATGGCGAGCACCTGCATACGGGCCCGGTCGGCTGCCGATGTGCCCGCCGGAAGCTTGAAGGCGAGGGTGTCGTACAGCGTCTCGTTGTCGTGGGCGTCGGCGTAGGCGAGGGCGTCACCGGGGGCCGCGGCGTATCCGGCCGGGGCTCCGTTGTAGTCGACGTCCGATCCCCTGACCGTCCGGCCCGAGGTGTCGGTGAAGGTGTACCCGGCGAGACTGCCGGTGAGCCCGACCTTGATCAGGTCCTGGTAGTGGAGCAGCCGGGCCTTCTGCTCCGCCTTCGTGCCGTTGTTCGCGGAGGTGTTGGGGTCGGTGTAGAGACCGGTGGCGAAGCCCTGCACGCCGGGGTCCTCGTCGAACGGGGAGCCGCCGCGCACGGCGTCGCGGGCCCGGTCGGAGAAGGTGGCGATGCCGGTGCCGGCCATGTTCTTCTGGGTGGCCTGGACGAAGCGGGCGTCGTCGGCGACCTCACCGAAGTTCCAGCCCTCCCCGTACAGGATGATCTTCTTGCCGTCGACGCCGTCCCTGGCGACGGTCAGGGCGTCGAGGGCCTTGCGGACGGCGAGGATGTTGGCCTTGGGGTGGTGTCCCATCAGGTCGAAGCGGAAGCCGTCGACCTTGTACTCCTTGGCCCAGGTGACGACCGAGTCGACGACGAGCTTGCCCATCATGGTGTTCTCGGTCGCGGTGTCGGCACAGCAGGTGGAGGTGGCGACGGTGCCGTCCTCCAGGAGGCGCTGGTAGTAGCCGGGCACGATCCGGTCGAGTACGGACTTGTCGTCCTGGCCGGCGGCGACGGTGTGGTTGTAGACGACGTCCATGACGGTCCGCAGGCCGGCCCTGCTGAGTCCCTGCACCATCTGCCGGAACTCGACGGTGCGCTTGGTGCCGTCGGGGTCGGAGGCGTAGCTGCCCTCCGGAACGGTGTAGTGCAGCGGGTCGTAGCCCCAGTTGAAGGCGTCCTTCGCGGCGGTCTCGGCCACGCAGGCCTGCTGCTCCTTGGAGTCGGGGGCGTAGACGGACAGATCGCAGGCCGGCTTCTGCTGGTCCTTCTTCTTCTCGGGGATGGTGCCGATGTCGAAGGCGGGCAGCAGGTGCACGTAGCCGGTGCCGGAGTCGGCGAGTTGCCTGAGGTGTTTCATCCCGTCGGAGCGGGTGTCGGTGAAGGCGAGGTACTCACCGGGGTGCTTGGAGGTGGGGTCCGCGATCGAGAAGTCGCGGATCTGGAGCTCCTGGATCTGTGCGTCCCGCAGCGGCACCGCGGCGGGCTTGCGCAGCGTGCTCCAGCCCTTGGGCGCGAGCTTGCGGTCGTCGAGGTCGACCACGAGACTCCGGGCGGAGTCGGTGGTCAGTGCGGTGGAGTAGGGGTCGGTGACCTTGTTGGTGACGAGCTTCTGGACGGTGGGCGCCCAGACGTCCACGACGTACCGGTAGGGCTTGCCGTTCCAGCTCCTGTTCCCGGTGACGGACCACACGCCGGTGCGGTCGTCGCGCCGCATCGGGACGGTACGGCCGCCGAGTTCGAGCGAGACGGTACGGGCGGTGGGCGCCCACACGGACAGGGTGGGCGTGCCGTGCCGGAAGACCGGGCCGAGTGAGGCGCCGCTCGCCTTCTTCCCGTAGAGGTCATCGAGCACGCCGGCGCTCTGCACCCCGGTGGCCGCGAGCAGGGCGCCGTCGGCCCCGCGCTGGGTGGCGATCAGCTGGCCGCGCAGGGCCTTGACGACCCTGCCCCGGTCCCTGGCGTCGACGGTGAACGCCGGATAGTCCTTGAGATGCGGGTACTTCGCCTTCTGCGCGTCGGTCAGCGCGGACGGGCTGAGCCGCAGCCGCCGGCCCTCGCCGGACAGGGCGCCGTCGACGACGGAGACGCCGCCGCTCTCCGCGTAGACGAGCTGCTGGCTGGTGGCCTCGGTGGCCTTCACCTTCCAGACGACGGTGCCGGAGTCGATCCACTGCGCCTCGGACTTGGTGAGGTCGGGGGCCTCGACGGCACCGGCGGCCGGTGCCGTCAGCGTGACCGGGGGCCCGGCGTCCGGCTGTGCGGCGGCGGGCGGGGCGGGCACGAGGGCCGCGCACAGGGCGGCGACGACGACGGCGGGCGCCGCTCTTCGCGCGGGCACGCGCGGGGTCGGACGTATCACTCGGGGTTCTCCTCGAAGGCGTGCGGGTGCGGGGCGGACGGGCACGCGCCTGGGGCGGCGGGGCCCGTGCGAACCCACGAGGGCGGCGGCGCCCGCTGCCCTCAAGGCTCCTGAATGTTCTTGCTGCAAGAATGCAAACCTTGTCGCGGGGCGACCGTACGAGCCCACCAGGTCCCGGTCAACCCTTTGGGCATGACCCGCTCACATCCTGCTCACACCCACGAAATATCAGGAATTCCTGACTGCAAGGTCTTACGCAAGACATTGCAGCCCTGTTACGTTTCTCTCGACTCCGGTCCGGTCGGCCGGGGGTCCCGTCACCCCGGGCCCCACGCGCCCGGCCGGCCGGACCGGTCGCACCGGAGAGGCCCCGAGGCCGCTTCCCCGCCGGCCCACCCCGGGCCGGCCTCGGGGCCTCTCCCGTGCGTGACGGACCGACAGGAACACATCGTTCGAACAGCTCGGACGCGGCCAACTAGACTGATCTCCCATGTGGCCAGGACAGCAGTCGCCCCCCGAACAGCCGAACTCCCAGAACGCGCACACCGGTTCGACTCCCCCGCAGTACGGCCGGCCCGGCCCCGACTGGCACGCCGCACCCACGCTCGGCATGGGCGCCCCGGAACCGCCCCGCCCCCGCTGGAACCGCACCGTGGTCACCGTCGTGGCCGCTTCCGCCGCGGTCGTCGTGGCATGCGCGGTGACCGGCTTCCTGGTGCTCCGCGGCGACGGGGACGACAAGGCCGGTCCGAAGCCCACGGCGACGGGCTCGGCAAGCGCCGACGACAAGGGCCGGTCCGCGACCGAGGGCGGCTCGGGCCCGCTCGTCCCCGGCTGGAACACGGTGGTCAACGCCAAACGCGGCATCACCTTCGACGTGCCCGCCTCCTGGAAGCGGCAGTCCGCAAGCTGGGTCAGCTACGTCGCGGAGGACAACGACCCCCAGGAGAAGCCGCTGGTCGCGATGATGGGCCCGGCGGTCCTGAAGGAGAAGTGGTGCACGTCCGACGACGACAAGGACGGCACCAAGGAGGACACCCCGCTCGCCTCGACGGGCACCACCGGGGAAAAGGGCTCGAAGAACGCCGCCGAGGCCGCCAGGGACACCGCGAAGAACTGGGTCTACGGCGCCTACACCCAGCCCGACCGCAGCCGTCTCACGGTCGGTGAGGCCAAGCCGTACCGGACGAAGTCCGGGGTCGAGGGCCGACTCGTGACCGTCACCTCGTCCGGGTCGGCGAAGAAGGGCAAGTGCGACACCGACGGCAAGGCGGTGACGTTCGCCTTCAAGAACGCGCAGGGCGGATTCGTGTCGTGGACCTACATCGGCGCGCACGGAGTGCCCGCCGAGGTGCCCGACGCCACCATCCGCCGGATCCTCAGCACGGTACGGCTCTTCAAGGAGGGCGACGGGCAGGGCTGAGGGGCGGGGCCGGGACCCCCCTCCGGACCCGGCCCCGCCTCCGCGCCCGTTCAGGCGCCGCGCACCGCCGCCGTCGAGCCCCGTACCACCAGCTCCGGCTGGAACACGTACTCCGTGCGCTGTACGGGGCTTCCGCCGATCTCCTCCAGCAGGGCGCCCACCGCGGCCGCCGCCATCGCCTGCACGGGCTGGCGCACGGTGGTCAGCGGCGGGTCGGTGAACGCGATGAGCTGCGAGTCGTCGAAGCCCACCACGGACACGTCGCGCGGCACATCGAGACCGCGGTCCCGGGCCGCGCGCACCACACCCAGCGCCATCAGGTCGCTGCCGCAGACGATGCCCGTGCACCCCCGGTCGAGCAGTGCACCGGCCGCCACCTGGCCGCCCTCGACGCTGAACAGCGTCGAGCACACCAGGAGTTCGGCATCGGAGCGGTCCAGGCCCAGCAGCGAGACCGCGGCGTCCACGAAGCCGTCCCGCTTGCGGCGGGAGGGCACATAGCGCTGCGGCCCGATCGCCAGTCCGACCTTGCGGTGGCCGAGTTCGGCGAGGTGCCCCACAGCCATCCGCACGGCGGCGGTGTCGTCGGGCGAGACGAACGGGGCGCTGATCCGCTCGTTGTAGCCGTTGATCAGGACGAACGGAACGCCGCGGTCGGTGAGCGCGGCATAGCGCGCCGGGTCGGCCGAGGTGTCCGCGTGCAGTCCGGAGAGGAACACGATGCCGCCGACGCCGCGTTCGACGAGCTGCTCGACGAGTTCGTCCTCGGTGGCGCCGCCGGGCAGCTGGGTGCAGAGCACCGGCGTGTAGCCGTGGCCCGCCAGGACCTGTTCGACGGACTGCGCGAACGCCGGGAAGATCGGGTTGGTGAGCTCCGGCGTCACCAGTCCGATCAGCCCGGCGCTGCGCTGCCGCAGCCGCACCGGACGTTCGTAACCCAGGATGTCGAGCGCCGCGAGCACCCGCTGACGCGTGGTGTCCGCGACCCCCGGCTTGCCGTTGAGCACCCGGCTGACAGTCGCCTCGCTGACCGAGGCCTGCCCGGCGATGTCCGAGAGCCTCAGCGCGCTGCCGGCCCTGGGCGGGGGGACGGTCACACCGTCCACCACACCGTGGTGTCGGCCGGCAGCTCGATCTCGGCGCCGTCGGTGTCGACCGGGGCGCTGGACAGCAGGACGGTGCCACGTACGGGGATGCGGACGGCGGCGCCCGTCGTGTTGACGGTGCAGACGAAGCCGGGGCGGGCGAAGACCAGCAGCCCGTCGGGGGCGTCCAGCCACTCCACCCCGGTACCCGCCCCGAGTCCGGGGTGTACCCGGCGCGCGGCGATCGCGGCCCGGTACAGCTCCAGGGTGGAGCCGGCCTTGCCGCTCTGCGCCTCGATGCTGAGCTCGCCCCAGCCCGCGGGCTGCGGCAGCCAGCTGCCGCCGTCGCCGAAGCCGTACGAACTGCCCTCGCGGGTCCATGGGATCGGCACCCGGCAGCCGTCGCGGAAGCCGTCCTGGCCCTCGGCCCGGAAGAACGACGGGTCCTGGCGTGCCTCGTCCGGCAGGTCGGTGACGTCGGGCAGGCCGAGCTCCTCGCCCTGGTAGACGTAGGCGGAGCCGGGCAGCGCCAGCATCAGCAGGCTGGCCGCGCGGGCCCGTCGCAGACCCAGCTCGCGGTCGCCCGCGGTACGGATCTGGGTGCCGAGGCCGGGCGGGTTGGCGAAGCGGGTGGCGTGCCGGGTGACGTCGTGGTTGGAGAGCACCCAGGTGGTGGGGGCGCCGACCGGGCGCATCGCGTCGAGCGAGGTGTCGATCACCGCGCGCAGTTCGGCGGCGTCCCACGCGGTCGCCAGGTACTGGAAGTTGAAGGCCTGGTGCATCTCGTCGGGGCGCACGTAGTTGGCGGTGCGCTCGACGGTCGGCGTCCAGGCCTCGGCCACGGCAATCCGGTGGCCGGGGTACTCATCCAGGATGGTGCGCCAGCTGCGGTAGATCTCGTGCACACCGTCCTGGTCGAAGAACGGCATGACATCGTTGCCCAGCAGCTTCAGCTGGTCGTGCGTGCCCAGGTCGGGCAGACCCTCGGCCTTGACCAGGCCGTGTGCCACATCGACCCGGAAGCCGTCGACGCCCATGTCGAGCCAGAAGCGCAGGATCGAGCGGAACTCGTCGGCGACGGCCGGGTGTTCCCAGTTGAAGTCGGGCTGCTCGGGCGCGAACAGGTGGAGGTACCAGTCGCCGGGCGTGCCGTCCGGGTCCGTAGTCCGGGTCCAGGCCGGTCCGCCGAAGATGGACTCCCAGTCGTTGGGCGGGAGTTCGCCGTCGGCGCCCTTGCCGGGGCGGAAGTGGTAGCGGTCACGCAGGGCGGAGCCGGGGCCCTCGGCGAGTGCGCGCCTGAACCACTCGTGCTGGTCGGACGAGTGGTTGGGCACCAGGTCGACGATGATCCGCAGGCCCAGGTCATGGGCCTCGCGGATCAGTGCGTCGGCGTCCAGCAGGGTGCCGAACATCGGGTCGATGGCCCGGTAGTCGGCGACGTCGTACCCGGCGTCGGCCTGCGGGGAGGAATAGAAGGGGCTGAGCCACACGGCGTCGACGCCGAGGCCCTTGAGGTACGGGAGCCGGGCGGTGACGCCTGCGAGATCGCCCATGCCGTCGCCGTTGCCGTCGGCGAAACTGCGCGGATAGACCTGGTAGATCACCGCGTCCTGCCACCAGCCGGTGCGGTGGCCCGGGGCGTCGTCGGACGTGCCGGAGGAGGGGGCAGCGAGGTGCTGGGTCATGTCGTCCCTGGGGTGTCTGGGTGGGGAGTGGCGCCGGGACCGGGTCGGGATGCCGGCGCCACCGTGACTGGTGCGTGCGGGTCGTGCTGCTGCCGCGGGGACGTCAGCCCTTGACGGCTCCGGCGGACATGCCGGTGACGAGGTGCTTCTGCGCGAACAGGAAGACCAGGGCCGCGGGTATCGCGATGAGCACGGACGCGGCGGTCATCGGTCCCCACTGGGCCCCGTACTGGTTGACGAACAGCTGGAGTCCGCCCGCGAGCGTGAGGTTGTCCTCGCCGACCATGAAGGCGGAGGCGTACGCCACTTCACCCCAGGCGGTGATGAAGGAGTAGAACGCGGTGACGGCGAGACCGGGCTTGGCCAGCGGCAGGATGAGCCGCCAGAACGTGCCGAACGGGGTGAGTCCGTCGACCTGACCCGACTCGTCGATCTCGCGCGGGATGGTGTCGAAGAAGCCCTTCATCATCCAGGCGCAGAACGGCACCGAGATGGTGAGGTAGGTGATGACCAGTCCGGCGGGCTTATTGAGCAGCCCCATGCCCGCCATGATGTTGTAGATCGGCACGATGAGGACGGCGACCGGGAACATCTGGGTGATCAGCAGCGTCCACATCAGTCCGCGCTTGCCGGGGAAACGGAAGCGGCTGACGGCGTAGCCGGTGGAGGCCGAGATGATGACGCCCAGGAGCGTGGTGAGCCCCGCGACGAGCAGTGAATTACCGAACCAGGTCAGGAACTTCGTGTTCTGGATCAGGTTCGTGTAGTTCTGGGTCGTCGTCTCTTTGAAGAAGTCCGTGGTGGTGGCGAATTCGGCCGGCTTCAGCGAGGTGAGCAGCACCCAGAGCACGGGGAAGACGGCGATCACGGACGCGACGATCAGCGTCAGGTGCAGTGCGGTGGAGGCCAGTGGTGAACGCTCGCCGCGCAGCCGGGACTTGGGCGCGGAGGGGCGCGCCGTGGGGATGGTGGTCACCAGTCATCTCCCTGGGTGCGCAGGACCCGCCGGTACACGGCGGCGAAGATCAGCAGGAGTACGAGGATCAGCACGCCCCAGGTGGAGGACTGCGCGAAGTCGCGCGGGCTGATCTCGAAGGAGAACTTGTACGCCTGGGTGACCAGGATCTGGGTGGCGTCGCCGGGTCCGCCGCGGGTCAGCAGGAAGATCACCGGGAACATGTTGAAGGTCCAGATGGTGGAGAGCAGGATCACCGTCGTGGAGACGGGGCGCAGTCCGGGCAGCGTGATGTGGCGGAAGCGCTGCCAGGCGGTGGCGCCGTCCATCTCGGCGGCCTCGTAGTGCTCGCTGGGGATGGACTGGAGGCCGCCGAGGAGGGCGACCATCATGAACGGCACACCGAGCCAGACGTTGACGGCGATGACGGAGAACTTCGCCCAGGTGGGGTCGTTCAGCCACGGTATGCCGTCGATCCCGCCGCCGGAGAGGAGCTTGTTGAGCAGCCCGCGGTCCTCGTTGTAGAGGAAGCGCCAGGCGAAGACGGAGACGAAGCCGGGGATGGCCCAGGGCAGGATGAGCGCCATCCGGTACGCGGAACGGCCGGCGATCCTGCGGTTCAGGATGTTGGCGAGGGCCATGCCGAGGCCGAAGGTGATGGCCACACAGGAGACCGTCCACACCAGGGTCCAGCCGAGCGTGCCGAGGAACTGGTCGCCGGTGAGGGCGTCGGTGTAGTTGTCCAGGCCCACGAACTTGTACGTGGCGGGCAGGTGGTTGACACCGATGGACCGTTCGACGTTGCGCTCGTTGGCGTCGGTGAGCGACAGGTAGATGCCGCGGACCAGCGGATACCCGATGATCACGCCGATCACGACGACGACCGGGGCGACCATGGTCCAGGCGTACCAGTGCGTCGACAGAGCCCGCCGGAGCCTGCCCGGGGGCGGTGGGTTACCAGTACCGCGGCTCCGGCCGCGGGTGACGGTGTCGTCGCCCGCGGCCTTCGCCACCGACTGGCTGGTGTGGACAGCCATCAGCCGGCCTGCCTTCCTGAGTTACTTCCAGCCCTTGAGGAGCTTGCGGTAGGAGTCGCCGGTCGTGTCGACGGCCTTCTCCGGCGTGGTCTGTCCGGTGAGGACCTTGGTGTACTCGGTGACGAGCGGCGCGAAGAGGCTGCCGGTCTCCGGGATCCAGGGGCGCTCGACGGCGCTCTCGACGACGGGCTTGAAGAAGCCGACGATCTCGTTGTCGACAACGCTCTCCTGCGCATAGGCCGAGGTGCGGGTCGGCAGGAGGTTGAGCTCCTTGGTGACCTGGGCCTGGGTCTTGACGGAGGTCATGTAGTCGACGAAGGCGTAGGAGGCGTCGAGGTTCTTGGAGCCGGCGTAGACGGCCAGGTTGTGACCGCCCTGCGGGGCGCCCTGCGCGGCGGAGCCGGCCGGCACCGGGGCGACGCCCAGGTTGGCCTTGTCCTTGAACTCCTTGCCGGCGTAGGTGTCGGCGACGGCCCACGGGCCGTTGATCATCATCGCGACCTTGCCGTCCTTGAAGGACGACTGCATGTTCTCCCAGCCGTCCGTCGCGTCGGTCTTCGCCGCACCGGAGTCGACCAGGTCCTTGACGACCTTCATCGCCTTGACGCCGGCCGGGTTGTCGATGGTGACGGACTTGCTGGAGGCGTCGACCATGTCGCCGCCCTCGCCGTAGAGGAAGGAGAGGAACCAGTACGCGTCGTCGCCGCGCAGGTAGAGGCCGGTCTTGCCGGTCTTGGACTTGATCTTCTTGGAGGCGGCCTTGAGTCCGTCGACGGTCTGGGGGACCTCGACACCGGCCTCCTTGAAGATCTTCTTGTTGTAGAAGATGCCCAGGGAGTCGATGACCTGCGGTACCGCGTACGTCTTGCCGTTGTACTTGGTGGACGCCGCGGCCTGCTTCAGGAAGTCGTCCGTCTTCTGCAGGGCGGGGGTGCTGTCCAACGGGGCAAGGTAGCCGAGGTCCGCGAACTCCGGCGTCCAGGCGACCTCGGAGCGGATCACGTCGGGGGCGCCCGAGCCGGACTGCGCGGCGTTCTTGAACTTGTTCTGCGCGTCACCGAAGGGGACGTTGACGTACTTGACGTCGACCTTCGGGTGCTCCTTCTCGAAGCCCTCGGCGATCTTCTTGAAGACCTTGTCCTCGCTGCCCGCGGTGGAGGTGTCCCACCACGTCACGGTGCCCGAGAGCTCGCCCGAGCTCTTGGAGGTGCCGTCGGAACTGCTGTCGTCGCTGCCGCAGGCGGTCGCCGCGAGCGCCAGGGCCGCGACCAGGGCGGTGGCCGTTATGCCACGTCGCATCTGAACTCCTTCAACTGCCGTACCGCTCCGTCGCGGCGCCGGGTCGACGTGAACGTAACAAGGATGAAAGAAGGCCGAAAGAGTTTGCGGAAGATTTCTGCAAGCTCCATTGATCGTTACATTCGCGTGTCCTCACGGTTGCCGACAAGCCCCTTGACGCACACCCCCGATCCCTGACAGGGGCGGGTCACCACCCACGATTTCGCAGTGCGACGATCTGACTGCAGCCCGGGGGCCGTCCTCGCAAGACCTTGCAAGATATTGCTGAGGTACCTCTGGAACGGCCCCGCCGACCGGCCACGCCGCCCACTGCGTCCGATTCCTGCGCATGGTGGGCAATCCGACCCACTCCCGGTACAGTCCAGTCCCATGACCGCACGGCTTGCCGATATCGCAACTCAGGCGGGGGTCAGCGAAGCGACGGTCAGCCGTGTACTGAACGGCAAGCCCGGGGTAGCCGCTGCCACCCGCGAATCCGTCCTTGCCGCGCTCGACGTCCTCGGCTACGAGCGGCCGGTACGGCTGCGCAGGCGCAGCGCGGGTCTGGTCGGGCTGATCACGCCCGAGCTGGAGAACCCCATCTTCCCGGCGCTCGCCCAGGTCATCGGACAGGCACTGACCCGGCAGGGATACACACCGGTGCTGGCGACCCAGACCCCCGGCGGCTCCACCGAGGACGAACTCACCGAGATGCTGGTCGACCGGGGCGTCTCGGGGATCATCTTCGTCTCCGGACTGCACGCCGACACCTCGGCCGATATGCAGCGCTACGAGCAACTTCGCGCCCAGGGAGTCCCCTTCGTACTGGTAAACGGTTTCTCGCCCAAGGTGCAGGCGCCGTTCATCTCACCGGACGACCGGGCGGCGATGCGGCTGGCGGTGACGCATCTGGTGTCGCTGGGCCACACCAGGATCGGACTCGCGGTCGGCCCCAAGCGGTTCGTCCCCGTGGTCCGCAAGATCGAGGGCTTCCACGCCACGATGCGGGAGCAGTTGAAGCTCACCTCGGACGAGGTGGAGGAGCTGATCCAGCACTCCCTGTACACGCTGGAGGGCGGCCAGGCGGCCGCATCGGCGCTGATGGAGCGGGGCTGCACAGCGGTGGTGTGCGCGAGCGACATGATGGCGCTGGGCGCGATCCGGGCCGCCCGCAGGCTCTCCAGGGACGTACCGCGCGATCTGTCGGTGGTCGGTTACGACGACTCCCCGCTCATAGCGTTCACCGATCCGCCGCTGACCACGATCCGGCAGCCGGTGACGGCGATGGGCCAGGCCGCTGTGCGTACCCTCCTGGAGGAGATCGGCGGCACACCCGCCCCGCACAGCGAGTTCGTCTTCATGCCGGAACTCGTCGTGCGCGGCTCGACAGCCGCGGGACCCGGCCAGGACGCGGCCTCTGCCGCCCCGCCCGTCCAAGGATCCCACGCGCAGCGGTAGTCCGCAGGACGTGCAGGCCGCTCCCGACCGGAGGATCATCGGGCGGAAGGGGCAAATCTGGCAGACTCTGTGCCTATGGGTGAATTGAGCGTGAAACCACACGACGAAGGCCGCACGGAGGCCACCCCGTCACCCATCGTGAACGAGGCGGCTCCCGAGGCGAACACGAAGCAGGACGGCAGCGCGCACCGCATGGGCAGACTGCTCAACCGCGGTCTGGCGGGACTGCGCGGTCCACGGTCCCCCCGAAGGCCACGCCTCTGGTTCGAAATCCTGCTGATCGCGGTCAGTTACTGGCTGTACTCGCTGGTGCGCAACGCTGTTCCCGAGCAGAAGGCGGCCGCCCTGGCCAACGCCGACTGGCTCTGGTCGGTCGAGCGCTTCATGGGCATCGCGGTCGAGCAGTCGGTCAACCACGCGGTCAACTCGGTGACATGGCTGATCGTGACGATGAACTACTACTACGCGACCCTGCACTTCGTCGTCACCATCGGTGTGCTCGTATGGCTGTTCCGCCGCCACCCCGGGCGCTACGCGGCAGCCCGGCTGGCTCTGTTCGCGACCACGGCGGCCGCGCTGGTCGGCTACTACCTCTACCCGTTGGCGCCGCCGCGGCTGATGAACGGCAGCAGTTTCATCGACACCGTCCTGGTTCACCAGACCTGGGGTTCGATGGCGTCGGGCAATTTCAAGAACATGTCGAACCAGTACGCGGCGATGCCGTCGATGCACATCGGCTGGTCGCTGTGGTGCGGCCTGACCGTCTTCGCGCTGGCCTCCGCGCCCTGGGCCCGCATCCTGGGGCTGCTCTACCCCACGGTCACCCTGATGGTGATCGTGTCGACCGCGAACCACTTCTGGCTGGACGCGGTGGGCGGCATGGCGTGCCTGGCCTTCGGCTACGCGGTGTCGTACGCGTGGTACGGAGCGCTGCCGCACCATCTGCCGAAACGGATCCCTCCGAAGACCGCCGGCCGGGCCCGGCTGTCCGCGCTCTCGGTGCACCGGGCGAAAACCGCGGCGGGCCGGAACTGACGACGGCCCGGGGCCGCCGGATCAGACGCGGGCACGCTCGGGTTTCGGGGCTCCGCCCCGGACCCCGCTCCTCAATCGCCGGAGGGGCTTGAGTTGCCCGGAGCGGCTGAGTTGCCTGGAATCACATCGCCGCCCCGTAGAACCGCTCGTCCACCACCGCCCGG
Source organism: Streptomyces sp. NPDC058221 (assembly GCF_042882365.1). NCBI lineage: Bacteria > Bacillati > Actinomycetota > Actinomycetes > Kitasatosporales > Streptomycetaceae > Streptomyces > Streptomyces sp. NPDC058221. The sequence goes on from NZ_JBHVWF010000054.1 coordinate 12,998, forward strand.
GCCCGCCGCGTAATCCGCCGGTAGTCGTCCAACATGTCCCCGACATGCCCGGGCTCGTACCCCAGATACCGTCCCACCGCGGTCAGCTCCCGGGGGTTGGACGGGAACGTGTCGCCGGGCCTCCCCCGTACCAGCATCACCGCGTTGCGGACCCGCGTCGCCAGCACCCACGCCTCGTCCAGCGTCTGCGCGTCCTCGCAGGGGATCAGCTCCGCCGCACACGCTGCGGCCAGCGCCTCACGGGTCCGGGTGGTCCGCAGCCCCGGCTCTGCCCAGCCGTGCTGCATCTGCAGCAGCTGGACCGTCCACTCGACGTCGCTCAGCCCTCCCCGGCCCAGCTTGGTGTGCAGCGTCGAGTCCGCCCCGCGCGGCATCCGTTCGGACTCCATCCGGGCCTTCAGCCGCCGGATCTCGCGGACCGCGTCCTCGCCCAGCCCCTCGACCGGGTACCGCAGCGGGTCGATCAGCCCGATGAAGTCGCGGCCCAGGTCCATGTCCCCCGCCATCGGCTCGGCGCGCAGCAGGGCCTGGCTCTCCCAGACCAGCGACCAGCGCCGGTAGTACGCCTCGTACGACTTCAGCGTGCGTACCAGCGGCCCGCTCTTGCCCTCGGGGCGCAGATCCGCGTCGATGATCAGCGGCGGGTCCGCGGTGGGCAGCTGCAGCAGCCTGCGCATCTCGGAGACCACCCGGTTCGCGGCCCGGGACGCCTCCTGCTCGTCGACGCCTTCACGCGGCGCGTGGACGAACAGGACGTCCGCGTCGGATCCGTAGCCGAGCTCGTGTCCGCCGAAGCGGCCCATGCCGATCACGGCGAACCGGGTGGGCAGCGTGTCGCCCCACTCCGCGCGCACGGCGGCCCGCAGCGCCCCGGCGATCGTGACGGCGTTCAGATCGGTGACCGCGCTGCCGACCCGGTCGACGAGCGCGCCCGGGTCCGGTTCGGCGGGGCTCTCCTCGGTGCCGTAGGAGCCGATGAGATCCGCGGACGTCGTCCGGAACAGTTCGCGCCGCCGCACCGCGCGCACCACCGCGACGGCCGACTCGGCGTCCGCCGCCCGCCCCACAGCGGCCAGCACCTCCTGTTCCAGGTGGTCCCGGCTGCGTGGCTTGAGCCCTTGCGGATCGCCGAGGATCGCCACCGCCTCGGGGGCGCGCAGCAGCAGATCGGGGGCGAGCCGGCCGGCCGACAGCACCCGGGCGAGATTCTCCGCCGCCGCGCCCTCGTCCCGCAGCAGCCGCAGGTACCACGGGGTCTTGCCGAGCGCGTCGGACACCTTGCGGAATCCGAGCAGTCCGGCGTCCGGGTCGGCGGAGTCCGCGAACCAGCCGAGCAGCACCGGCAGCAGGGTGCGCTGGATGGCCGCCTTGCGCGAGACACCGGACGACAGCGCCTCCAGATGCCGCAGGGCCGCCGCCGGGTCCTCGTAGCCGAGGGCTTCGAGCCGGTGCGCGGCGGCCTTGGTGCTGAGCCGGGACTCACCGGGTGCGAGCTGGGCGACGGCGTCGAGCAGCGGCCGGTAGAACAGCTTCTCGTGCAGCCGCCGCACCACGGCGGCGTGCCGCTTCCAGGCCTGGTTGAGCTCGGCGATGGGGTCCGTGCGCAGACCCAGGGAGCGGCCGAGCCGGCGCAGATCCGGTTCGTCCTCGGGGACCAGGTGGGTGCGGCGCAGCCGGTAGAGCTGGATGCGGTGCTCCATGGCGCGCAGGAAGCGGTAGGCGTCGTCCAGCTGCGCGGCGTCCACCCGGCCCACGTAACCGCCCCGGGCGAGCGCGCCCAGGGCGTCCAGGGTCGAGCCGCTGCGCAGGGTGACGTCGTTGCGGCCGTGCACGAGCTGGAGCAGCTGCACGGCGAATTCGACGTCCCGCAGTCCGCCGGGCCCGAGCTTGATCTCGCGGTCGACCCGGTCGACGGGGATCGTGTCGATGACGCGGCGGCGCATCTTCTGCACGTCGGGTACGAAGTTCTCCCGGTCGGCTGCCTGCCAGACGAGCGGCGAGACGGCCTCGACGTACTCGGCGCCCAGCAGGGGGTCGCCGGCCACCGGCCGGGCCTTGAGGAGCGCCTGGAACTCCCAGGTCTTGGCCCAGCGCTGGTAGTAGGCGAGGTGTGAGGACAGGGTGCGGACCAGGGGCCCGTTGCGCCCCTCCGGGCGCAGGTTGGCGTCGACGGGCCAGATGGTGCCCTCGGCGGTCGTGTCGGAGCAGATCCGCATCATGTGCGCGGCCAGCCGGGTGGCCGCCGGGACGGCGTCGCTCTCGTCGGCGCCGTCGGCGGGTTCCGCCACGAAGATGACGTCGACGTCCGAGACGTAGTTCAGTTCGTGGCCGCCGCACTTGCCCATCGCGATGACCGCGAGCCGGGACAGCGCGGCGTCGGCGGGCGCGGACGTCCGGGCGATGGCGAGCGCGGCCCGCAGGGTCGCCGTGGCGAGGTCGGCCAGTTCGGCGGCGGTCTCGGCGACATCCGTCGTGCCGCACACGTCCCGGGCCGCTATCGACAGCAGACACCGGCGGTAGGCGACGCGCAGCGCGTCCGGATCGTCGGCCCCGGAGAGCTCCTGCTCGAATTCGGCCACGCCCGGGTGCAGATCGCTGGCCTCGTACGTGACGAGGGCCTGCCAGTCGCGCGGGTGGCGGGCCAGGTGGTCGCCGAGCGCCTCGGACGCCCCGAGCACCCCGAGCAGCCGGTCGCGCAGGGGCTTGGCAGTGACGAGTGTGTCCAGCAGGATCTGCCGCTCGTCCGCCTCCTCGGCCTCCACGAGCCGTACGACCCCGCGCAGCGCGAGATCGGGGTCGGCGGTGGCGCCGAGCGCTTCGAGGAGGACGGGGTCGGAGCGTACGGAGGACAGGTCCGGCAGGTCGAGCAGCCGTTCGGCGGCGGACGGGTCGGTGAATCCATGCCGCAGCAGTCGGGTGAACGTACTGCTCCTGCGCCCCGGCAACGTCGTCATTCCGCGCTCTCCTGCTCGCCGCCCGATCACCTTCCAGCATGACGAGCCTAGTCGCGCACCGATGAATACGGAGCGGGCGCGGAGTCCGCACTTCACAGGCACGATCTCTTCGAGGACCCGACCGGAAGGCCCCACCATGCCCGCAGACGATCCGAACACCGGACAGCACGGCGCACTGGATGCCCGCTACAGCAGCGCGGACGCCGAGGCCCGCCCCTGGGCCGACGCGGCGAAGGCACTGACGGAGGCCGAGCTGTACTGGCTGACGACGGTCCGGCCGGACGGCCGCCCGCACGTCACCCCGCTGATCGGCCTCTGGTGGCAGGGCGCGCTGCACTTCTGCACCGGTGCCGAGGAACGCAAGGCCCGCAATCTGGCGGCCAATGCCGAAGTGGTCCTCACGACCGGCACCAACACCTGGGCGGAGGGCTTCGACGTGGTGGTGGAGGGCCGGGCGGACCGGGTGACGGACGGAAGCCTGCTGACCGGCCTCGCCGCGGCCTGGGAGGAGAAGTGCGGGCCGGTCTGGCACTTCGACGTGGGCGACGGCGTGTTCGTCGGCGCCCAGGGCAACCGGGCCGAGGTCTTCGCCGTGCGTCCGCGTACGGTCTTCGGCTTCGGCAAGGGCGATCCGTTCACCCAGACCCGGTGGCGCCTCGGCTGACAGGCCCCCGCCCGCCCCTCAGGGGGCGGCGGGCATGGTGCCGATCACGACGGTGGCGTACAGCTCGTCGGAGGAGACCACCCGCGGGATCAGCCCGCTGCCGCCGATGGTCTCCTCGGCACGGGCAGCCTGGCGTTCGCTCGTCTCGACCAGCAGGCTGCCGCCCGGTGCCAGCCACTGCGGCGCCTCGGCGGCCACCCGGCGCATGACGTCGAGCCCGTCACCGCCGCCGTCCAGCGCCACCAGCGGCTCGTGCACGCGCGCCTCCGCGGGGAGCAGCGCGACATCCTCCGTCGGTACGTAGGGCACGTTGGCGAGCAGGACGTCGACGCGCCCGCGCAGCGAGCCGGGCAGCGGTGCGAAGAGGTCGCCCTCGTAGACCCGGCCCAGCTCGCCGATGTTGCGCCGGGCGCAGCGCACGGCGGCGGGTTCGACGTCACAGGCGTGGAGCTCGACCCCGTCCAGGGCGGCGGCGAGGGCGGCGCCGAGCGCGCCCGTACCGCAGCAGAGGTCGACCACGACGGCCGGGCCGGGGGCGAGTTCCACGGCCTGCCGGATCAGGAACTCCGTGCGGCGGCGGGGGACGAAGACCCCGGGGTCCACGGCGATCCGCAGCCCGCTGAACTGGGCCCAGCCGAGTACGTGTTCCAGCGGGAGTCCGGCGACGCGGCGCTCCACCATGGCGGTGAGTGCGGCCGGGTCGTCGGCGGTGGAGGTGATGAGTGCCGCCTCGTCCTCGGCGAACACGCAGCCGGCGGTGCGGAGCGTGGTGACGAGCGAGGAGAGGGCGAGCGGTGACAGCGGGACCGGCATGGAGCGGAGCCTTTCGGGATGACGCCGATGGATGCTCCGCGGTCGGATACGTCTGTTACGTCCGGTCGACCACGTGGTGACAAGGGGTGAGCACCCAGCCTGATACAGCGGTAATGGGTCCCACCTCCTTGAGTACGTCCCGTGGGGACTTGAGTACGTCCCCGTGCGGGGAGCGTCACCTTACCCCAGCGGGGCTCCGGGGGCTCCGGCGTCTCCCGTCCCGCCGGGAGTCAGCGCTTGCGGGGCCGCCAGTCGTTTCCGCCGTCGATGAAGCGGTTGTGGACGGCGTTCGACGTGTTGGCGGCCCGGATGTGCCGCATCTCGGCGCTGTGGTGCCGCTCGATCTGCTGGCCGTCGAAGTTGTCCGTACGGGACCGCCGTTCCTTCAGCATCAGCCTCACGACGAGGAGGGCGGTCAGCGCGAACAGCACGCCGAGGAGCATCAGGATCTCAGCCATGGTCCCCCTGTCCGCTACGCCGTGGCTGCCGCTGCCATTATCGCCGACAGAGCAGCGGCGGGCACCCCGATTCCCGGTCGGCCCTCGCCCGGCACCGTCACCGTTCGCGGATCAGCGGGCAGTGCGTCCCCGTGTAGATCGTGGGCATGCAGCGGTTGCAGTGGATGCACTCCGAGCGGGTGGCGGTGTCGCGCCGGATGCGGTGCAGCAGGTCGGGCTCGCGCAGCAGGGCGCGGGCCATGGCGACGAACTCGAAGCCCTCGGCCATGGCCCGGTCCATGCCCTGCCGGTCGGTGATCCCGCCGAGGAGGATCAGCGGCAGACGCAGTGCCGTGCGGAACTGCCGGGCGGCGTCCAGCAGATACAGCGGCTGATACGGGTAGGTGCGGAAGAACGCGCGGCCGGCCGCCCTGATCGCCAGGCGTTGCGGAAGCGGGAAGTTCGCGGCGAACTCGGCGACGGGGGCGTCGCCGCGGAAGAGGTACATGGGGTTCAGCAGGGAGCTGCCCGCCGTCAGTTCGAGGGCGTCGACGCTGCCGTCCGCCTCCAGCCAGCTCGCGACCTGGAGGCTGTCGTCCAGGGTGAGTCCGCCGGGTGCGCCGTCCTTCATGTTCAGCTTGGCGGTGATGGCCAGACGGTCGCCCAGTGCGTCGCGCACCGCCCGGGCGATGCCCAGCGCCACGGATGCGCGGGCGCTCAGGGAGCCGCCGAAGGCGTCCGTGCGGCGGTTCAGCCGGGGGCTGAGGAAGGCGCTGGCCAGGTAGTTGTGGCCGAGGTGGATCTCCACGGCGTCGAAGCCGGCCTCGGCCGCCAGTAACGCCGCCCGGGCGTGGTTCTCGGTGACGCGGGCGATGTCCTCGGCGGTGGCCGCCCTGTTGCGGCGCATGCTGAGCGCGTTGAAGCCGGCCATGGGCGCGAGGGAGGGCACGCCGTTGGAGCGGCCGTCGGCGACCGGCCCGGCATGGCCCAGCTGGGCGCAGACCGCGGCGCCGGTGTCGTGCACCGCATCCGTCAGCCTGCGCAGCCCGGGCACGGCATCGGGCCGCATCCACAGCTGGCGGCGCTCGGTACGGCCCTCCGGGGACACCGCGCAGTAGGCCACGGTGGTCATCGCGACGCCGCCCGCAGCCGGGCGCCGGTGGTAGTCGATGAGTTCGTCGGTGACCAGCGCCTCCGGGGTGACGCCCTCGAAGGTAGCGGCCTTGATCACCCGGTTGCGCAGCCTCAGTGGCCCCAGCCGGGCGGGCCCCAGCACATCTGGCGCGCCCTGGGCAGCGCCCCTCGTTGCTCCCGATTCGTCCGGCATGGCGCGCAGCATCGCAGAGAACTGACGAATAGTCAGCAGCGCTGCGGTCACGGATCGCGCCCCTGCCCGCAGGTGGTCACCGATGACTCCGGGACGGCTGTGGACGTCAGGGGGTCACTTCCGGCCCGGTCGTGGCCGACGACGTACCGCCGACCGGTCCGGTGACCGGCGGCAGGGCGACCGCGCGGCGGTGGTGACCCCACCACCGCCTCTGCGACCGGCCCCACCCCGGCGGAACCGCTTGTTCCGCTATCGCGCGGGGAGGAGGCCGACGTCACGCAGCCGCCGGGACACCCGCGAGAGCGCGGCTTCGCCCAGCTGAACCTGGGGGAAAGCGGTATCACCGCAGTCGATGACCCCCAGTTGCCGCAACGCGCCCTTGAACGAGCCCAGGGCCGAGGAGCTGCGGCCCATCTCCGCTTCCGGCCCGACATCGGTGATGCCGAAGAGCCGCACAAGACGCTCCTGCTCCTTCGCCGCCAGCTCCCAGTCTCCAGCACGTGCCGCCCCGTAGAGGCGGACATAGGCCGCCGGGTCCACGTTGCCCAGGCCGGGAACAAAGCCGTCGGCTCCGGCCAACAGGGCTGCGTCCACAGTCAGTTCGGAACCCGTGAGAACACTGAAACCGGCGGCCGGGCCGGAGGCGCGTCCTTCCCGGCCGCCGAGGTCCACGATCAGACGGCGCAATCCGCCCTCGTCGCCGCTGCTGTCCTTCAGTCCGGCGAGCGTTCCGTCCTCCGCGAGCTCCCGCACCAGACCGGGCGAGAGCTTGGTGTGGACGGAGACCGGCAGGTCGTAGGCGAACAGCGGCAGGTCCACACACTCCCGGACGCGCCGGAAGTGCCGGGCGATCTCGACCGGGTGGGTGCGGGTGTAGAACGGCGCGGTGGCCACGAGTCCGTCCGCTCCGAGTTCAGCGGCGGCGCGGGCGTGGTCGACGACCCGCTGCGTGGTCGTGTCGATCACCCCGGCGAGCACCGGCACCCGGCCGGCGGCGGTACGCACGACCGTTTCCAGGACGGTGGTGCGCTGCGTGTCGGTCAGGTAGGCGACCTCGCTGGTCGAGCCCAGCGCGAAGAGACCGTGTACGCCTCCGGCGATGAGATGTTCGACCAGACGTGCGAGTGACGGTGTATCGATGTCGCCGGCACTGTTCAGCGGAGTGCAGACGGGCGGTATGACCCCGCGAAGGGGGGCGGCCAAGGTCATGAATTTCTCCTGTGTAGTACTGCGAAGCGATGAGGGGCGCGACTCGGGACGGCTTCCGTCCTGTCGCGAGACTGCGGAACCTGCAGCCTGCGGGGAGGGCCCGGGTCAGGCCCCGCGCGCGGTCCTGAGGCCCGCGGCCCCGTTGCGACGGGCCTGTTCGATGTTCGCCAGTGCCGCGCGGAAGCAACGGACGACCGTGTCACGCGTCTGAGCGGCGGAGTGCGGGGTGGCAGTGACGTTGGGCGCCGTGAGAAGCGGGTCCGAGGGGCTCACCGGCTCCGTGGCCCAGACATCGATGCCGGCGGCGCCGAGGTGCCCGTCCTCCAGGTGCCGGCGTACCGCTGTTTCGTCGATGACGCCCGAACGGGAGACGCTCACCAGTACCGACCCCGGCTTCATCGAGGCCAGTTCCTCGTGCGAGATCAGCATGGCGGTCTGTTCGGTGAGCGGCACGTGCACGCTGACGACATCAGCCCGCGTCAACAGCTCCCGGAGCGGTGTGTAGACGGCTCCGGTCTCGGATTCCACGTGCGAGGGAGCACGGATGACATCGAAGTACCGGACGTTCATGCCGAAAGCCTGGGCCCGTCGGGCGACCTCGCGTCCGATGCTGCCGAAACCGATGATGCCGAAGGTCTTGCCGTGCAGTTCGAACGTTGACGAAAGCTGCTCGTTGGGCGCCCAGCGGCCATCGACCATATTGGTGTGCAGAGCGCACAGATGGCGTGCTGACGCGAGAGCGAGAAGCATCGTGTGTTCGGCTACAGCGATGGAGTTCAGCGCGGGAAGATTGGCGACCTCGATGCCGAGTTCCCGCGCGGTCTCCACGTCCACGCCATCGAGTCCCGCACCCAGCCGCTGCACCAGCCTGAGTTGCGGTGCCGACCTCAGATAGTCCGCCCGGACACCCCCGGCGCCGTTCAGTATGTACGCGGACCTTCCGAGGTCTTCCGCGGTGGGGGTCCCGTTGTCGGGGACCAGCAACTCGAACCCGTCGGGGATCTCGCCGCGGAGAATCTCAAGGACGCCCTCGTCCTTTTCACCGATCCAGAGAATTGTTTCCGACATGGTTATTCCTTCTTCTGGAGAGGTGCGACTCGCGCCGCGGGAATGCTGGGACCCGAGGAGGAACGTACGAACAGGACGAGCACGGCGGATACAGCCGCGACGCCCGCCAGCGCCCAGAGCGAGCCCGTGACGGACCCGGTGACGTCGAGCAGGTAGCCGAAGAGGGTGGGGCCGACGAAACCTCCCAGCGCGGCCACGGAGTTGATGAAGGCGAGTCCGCCCGCTCCGGCTGACGTAGTCCCGAGACTCAACGAGACAAGCGACCAGAACGCGGACATCGTCCCGTAGCCGAAGAAGGCCAGGCAGAGGGCGATCAAGCCGATCACCGGGTTGACGACCGCACCGATTCCGAGCCCCAGCGCGATGCACAGGCAGCCGATCAGAACGTGCAGCTGATGCCGTCCGCGCCGGTCCGAGGAGCGTCCGAGAACAAACAGCCCGACGATCTGGAAGGCGTACGGAGTGACGGACAGGGTCGTCACCTGGAAGGTGGACAGGTCACCGATCCTTTTCGTCACCGACGGAAGCCAGAAGATCAGGCCGGCATTGGTGATCTGCATACAGGCGTAGACACCGGCGAGGAGCAGCACCTTCGGTTCGCGCAGGGTCTGGAACAGGCTCTGCCGGTGCGGCTCTTCCGCGTCCCTGTCGTTCTCGATACGCGTGGTGAGTTCCGCACGCTCGGCAGGCGTGAGCCATTTCGCGTCCGCCGGCCGGTCAGTGAGGACGAACCAGGCCGCGATACCGACGATGACAGTGGCCGCACCCTCGAACAGAAACAGCCACTGCCAGCCATGGAGACCCGCGGAACCCTCGAGTTCGAGAAGCAGCCCCGAGAACGGACCGGCCAGCAGGTATGCGGCCGGTCCGGCCGCACTGAGAAGTGCCAGCGCTTTTCCGCGCTCACGTCCGGGCAGCCACAGAGCGATGTAGTAGACGGCCCCGGGGAAGAATCCCGCCTCGGCCACACCGAGAAGGAACCTCATGGCATAGAACGTGTACTCGTTCTGTACGAGCGTCATGAGGACGGTGACGACTCCCCAGGACACCATGATCCTCGCCAGCCACCGCCTGGCCCCCACCTTGTGGAGGATGAGGTTGCTCGGCACTTCGAAGATGAAGTAGCCGATGAAGAAGATGCCGGCTCCGAGACCGAAGGCCGCATGGCTCAGCCCGAGATCGGCAGAGAGGCTCTCCTGCGCGAAGGCGAGGTTCCCTCGGTCAAACTGGTTGAGAAGGTACATCAAGGCGACGAACAACATCAGCCGTACCGTCACCTTCGCGGTGACGCTGCGATCACGTATCGCACTGTCCCTGGGCATCGTGTGGGGGCTCCCTTGCCTACTGCCGGGTGCCTCGGCATCACCGAGTCCAGTTATGTAAGCATCTTTTATAGCCTCCGTAAACGATAGTAAGCATCTTTTTTGAGCAAGGATGGATGGCGCCGCGCCCTACCGGGTGCCATCGCCGAAGATCCGGGGCTCACTGGCCCACGCCTCCGCCGTCTCGGAGAAGATCGCGCCGACCAGCTTGTTCGCGACGGCCCGCGCCTCCTCCGGGCGCCGCCCCTGGATGGCATCGGCCAGACTCACGTGCAGCTGCAGGGATTCCTCGTCAGGCAGGTTCGGCAGCAGTCCGAGATCGCTCCGCCCCGAGACGGTGTTCCCCACGGCGCTCCGAAGCTGCGCGAACATCTCGTTCCCTGATGCCACAAGGACGACATTATGGAAATCTACGTCGATTTCAATGAAGCGCTCCACGTCGTGAGCCCGGACGACCGCACGCATCTCGGCAGCGAGGGACAGCAGTCGGCTGCACAGGGCGTCAGGGGCGTAGCGCGCCGCCAGGTCGGCCGCCACCGGCTCGATCGCGCCGCGGAGTTCGTTGAGCGAGCGCAGCTGAGCCGGGTAGCCATCGCTCTCCAGGCGCCAGCGCATGACCAGCGGATCGAAGTAGTTCCACGCTGTTGACGGCAGAACCCGGACACCGACCCGTTTGACACTGCTGACCATGCCAAGGGTGTGAAGGACGCGAACCGCTTCCTTCATAACGGATCGGGAGACGCCGAAGTCCGCTTCGAGGTCCTGCGTGGGAACGACGTGACCTGCAGGTAGCCGACCGGCGACGATGGCACTACCGAGCGAATCAAGGGTCTGCTGCAACAGGGATTTCGGCATGCCGGTCAGACTAATCTGCCCACAGCTCACCCCGGCCGCGCGACGAGGGGAACGGGGCCGGCCACGCCATCCAGGCCCCTGCGCCGGAGACCGCCCCCGTGAAGCGCCCGACGGTACGAGCGGATACCCGGCCCGCGCACGAACGGGCCGACGGTTCTGGACCGTCGACCCGAAGCCGCGTTCACCCGTGCAGGCGACCTACAGCACCGGCAGCAGGTTCTTCAGCTCGAAGGCCGTGACCTCGCTGCGGTACTCCTCCCACTCCTGCTTCTTGTTGCGCAGGAAGAAGTCGAAGACGTGCTCGCCGAGCGTCTCGGCGACCAGTTCGCTCTTCTCCATCAGCGAGATCGCCTCGCCCAGGTTCTGCGGGAGCGGCTCGATGCCCATCGCGCGGCGCTCGGCGTCGGACAGGGCCCAGACGTCGTCGTCGGCGCCGGCCGGGAGTTCGTAGCCCTCCTCGATGCCCTTGAGGCCCGCGGCCAGCAGCACCGCGTAGGTCAGGTAGGGGTTGGCGCCCGAGTCGATGGAGCGGACCTCGACGCGGGCCGAACCGGTCTTGCCGGGCTTGTACATCGGGACCCGGATGAGGGCGGAGCGGTTGTTGTGGCCCCAGCAGATGTACGAGGGGGCCTCGCCGCCGGCGCCCGCGGCGCGGGAGGAGCCGCCCCAGATGCGCTTGTAGGAGTTGACCCACTGGTTGGTCACGGCGGAGATCTCCGCGGCGTGGGTGAGCAGGCCCGCGATGAAGGAGCGGCCGACCTTCGACAACTGGTACTCGGCGCCCGACTCGTAGAACGCGTTGCGGTCGCCCTCGAAGAGGGAGAGGTGGGTGTGCATGCCCGAGCCGGGGTACTCGGAGAACGGCTTCGGCATGAACGTCGCCTGCACGCCCTGCTCCAGCGCGACCTGCTTCATGACCAGACGGAACGTCATGATGTTGTCGGCGGTGGAGAGCGCGTCCGCGTACCGCAGGTCGATCTCCTGCTGGCCGGGGGCGCCCTCGTGGTGGCTGAACTCGACCGAGATGCCCATCGATTCGAGCATGGTGATCGCCTGGCGGCGGAAGTCCATGCCGACGTTCTGCGGGGTGTGGTCGAAGTAGCCGGAGCTGTCCGCCGGGGTGGGGCGTGTGCCGTCGACCGGCTTGTTCTTCAGCAGGAAGAACTCGATCTCCGGGTGGGTGTAGAAGGTGAACCCGAGGTCGGAGGTCTTGGCGAGGATGCGCTTGAGCACATAGCGCGGGTCGGCGAAGGACGGCGATCCGTCGGGCATCAGGATGTCGCAGAACATGCGGGCCGTGCCGGGGGCCTCCGCGCGCCACGGCAGGATCTGGAAGGTGCCCGGATCCGGCTTGGCGATCATGTCCGACTCGTACACCCGGGCGAAGCCCTCGATGGCCGAGCCGTCGAAGCCGATGCCCTCGTCGAACGCCTGCTCCAGCTCGGCAGGGGCCACGGCCACGGACTTGAGGTAACCGAGCACGTCGGTGAACCACAGCCGGACGAACCGGATGTCGCGCTCCTCAAGTGTCCTGAGGACGAATTCCTGCTGCTTGTCCATAGCCACATCCTTGCAGTTCAGACGGTCCGTGCACCACCGCCCGGGGTAGGGGAGACACTGCCAGTATCACGACCCGGGATTTCACCCAGATTACGCACACGACGTGAGATGGAGCACCCGGCCACCCACTACGATCGTCGGCCATGGTGTGCACGGGCTGCGGCGGCCTCGCAACTGCCCTGCGCACACCGGTTTCCCGCCCCGTTCCGATCCCTCATCGCCCCTTCGCAGAAGGACCCACGACATGAGCAACGACAGCCACGACCGCAGGACCCGCATAGAGCAGATGCGCAACTCCGACCGCGCGCGAGACCGCCGCAACCGTGTGCTGGCCATAAGCCTCAGTGCCGTCGTCGTCGCAGGTCTGGTCGGCTTCGGCAGCTACATGATCATCGACAGGTCCGAGGCGTCCGCGGACCAGCAGGACAGCGCCGCGAAGGACCCGAAGACGTCAGGGGCCGACGCGAAGGACCCGGCCAGCGGGGCGATCGAGGGCGAGAGGACCTGGGACGCGAAGAAGCTGACCCGCAACCACGTCACCAAGACCGTGACGTACCCGATGAAGCCCCCGGTCGGCGGTGACCACAACCCCGTCTGGATGAACTGCGACGGGGAGGTATACAAGGAGGCGATCCCCGACATGAACGCCGTGCACTCGCTGGAGCACGGTTCGGTGTGGGTGACGTACACGGACAAGGCCCCGGCCGCCGACGTGGACAAGCTCGCCGAGCGGGTCGGGAAGACCCCGTACTCGCTGATGAGCCCGTACAAGGACCAGGCCGGCACGATCATGCTGAGTGCCTGGGGCAAGCAGGTCACGGTGGACGGTGCCGACGACCCGCGGGTGGCGCAGTTCTTCACCAAGTACGTGCAGGGCCCGCAGACCCCCGAGCCGGGCGCGGCGTGCACCGGCGGGCGGGGAGCGGAGTGACGGTTACGGAGCGCACCCGGCGCACCCGCTGGGTGGCGGGTTCCGCCGTCGCACTCGCGGTGCTGTTCGCGGGGGCCGCGACGGTGGCCTCCGCGCGGGACGACGGGCGGGACGGCGGGGCGGGCCAGCACACGGCCGCGTCGGCCCCGCGCACCCCGTCGGCGGACTCGGCGGACGCCGGGTTCGCCCGCGACATGGCCGTCCACCACCAGCAGGCCGTGGAGATGTCCTTCATCGTGCGGGACCGCACGAAGGACGAGGACGTGCGCCGTCTCGCGTACGACATCGCCAACACGCAGGCCAACCAGCGGGGCATGCTGCTCGGCTGGCTGGATCTGTGGGAGCTGCCCAAGGTGGCCGCCGGGCAGGAGCCGATGGCCTGGATGGACGGGCAGCACGCCGGTCACGACGGGCACGACATGGGTGACATGGACGGCACGGATGACATGGCGGGGACGGCGGCGGGGAGCGGGTACCGGGCCCATGACGGTTCCCTCATGCCCGGCATGGCGACCCGCACCGAGCTCGGCCGGCTCCGCGAGGCCAGTGGCAAGCAGGCCGGGATCCTGTATCTCCAGCTGATGACCGACCACCACAAGGGCGGTATCGACATGGCCCGCGGCTGCGCGAGCCTGTGCACGGTCAAGGCGGAGAAGCGGCTCGCCCAGGGCATGGTCGAGGCCCAGCAGTCCGAACTGGACGCGATGGCCAAGATGCTGGCGGAGCGCGGGGCCGCTCCGCGGAGCTGAGGTCAGCCGAAAGGTTCCCCGATGCCGCAGATGCACCCGAATGGGTGATAGCGGTCGCGTGCCCCGGGCGGGCCCCCCACGATGGGTTCGCTCGGGGCCGTACGGCAGTGCCCATCGGCACGCAGGAGGAACCCCTCATGACCACCGCCAAGGACATCATGCACACCGGCGCCACCTGGATCCCGGCGCACGAGACCCTCGACCGCGCCGCCCAGCTGATGCGTGAACACAACGTCGGCGCGCTGCCCATCTCGGCCAACGGCGAGCATGACCGGATGGTCGGCATCCTCACGGACCGCGACATCGTGGTCGGCTGTGTGGCGATGGGCCGGGATCCGTCGAAGGTGACCGCCGGCGACCTCGCCCAGGGCACGCCCCGCTGGATCGACGCGGCCGCGGAGGTGGAGGAGGTGCTGGAGGAGATGCAGAGTCACCGCATCCGCCGGCTTCCCGTGGTCGAGAACAAGATGCTGATCGGCATGATCAGCGAGGCCGATCTGGCCCAGCACCTCTCCGACGACCAGATCGCCGGCTGGGCCGAGAAGGTCTACTCCCGCGGCTGAGCAGCACCGCACCGGCACGACGTACGGCCGGACGGCCCGCCGCCACCGCCGCGCGCGGGGTGGCGGGCCACCGGCGTTCATATACCCGGCAGGGGTAAGGTGGCCGGCATGTTCGGGACGAGGAGTGCGAGGTACGGGCAGCTGTTGCTGTTCGCCGCGCTGCTCTTCGGGATCTTCACCATGCACACCGTCGGGCACCCGGCGGAGCACGGTGGACACGGCACCGGGACGACGTCCTCGCACGCGTCGCACTCGATGGTCATGGCTGGTGCGACGTCCGCCGGAGCGGATACCCGGGCGGTGAACACGCACGCCCTCCGCCCGGACCGTCCCGCGCCGATGCGGGGCATGGATCCGATGGCCGTCTGCCTCGCCGTGCTGTCCGTCTGGGGCCTCGCCCTCCTCACCGCACTGCTGACGGCCCGGCGGCCCGCGGGCGGTCTGCCCCGGAACACCGCAGCCGGCCCGTCACGCCTGCCGCGGCCCCCTCCCCCACCACGGCCGCGCAAGGCCGTCCTCACCGATCTGTCGGTACTGCGGATATAGGCGCACCGCGCCCATCCGCCTTTCACCACACCGACAACATCTTTGAGGTGCACTCAGTCATGCCCGCTCAGCACACCCGACGCGCCGTGCTCGGCACATCGATCGCCCTGGCCGGTACGGGCGTCCTCGCCGCCTGCTCAGGCGGCGGCGGTATGCCGGACCACTCCGGCATGCATCACGGCGGCCCGTCCGGCACCACCGCCCCCGAGGGGTACGTCACTCCCGACGGCCCCGAGGTCGCGGCGGCCGAGAAGCGCCGGGGATCAGGCCCCGTGCGCAAGGTCGCCCTCACCGCCACCCCGTCCCGGCTCGACCTGGGCGGCGGCCGCACCGTCAGCTCCTGGGCGTACGGGGACCGGCTGCCGGGCAAGGAGGTGCGGGTCACCGCGGGCGACACGCTCGCCCTCACCCTGGCCAACCACCTGCCGCAGCCGACCTCGCTGCACTGGCACGGGCTCGCCCTGCGCAACGACATGGACGGGGTTCCCGGGCTCACGCAGCGGGCCGTCGAGCCGGGTGCGGACTTCACCTACCGGTTCGCGGTGCCCAGCCCCGGCACGTACTGGTTCCACCCGCACTCCGGCGTCCAGCTGGACCGCGGGCTGTACGCGCCGCTGATCGTCGAGGACCCGAAGGAGCCGCTGTCGTACGACAAGGAGTGGGTCGTCGTCCTGGACGACTGGGTCGACGGCGTGGACGGTTCCACACCCGACGCGGTGCTCAAGGAGCTCACCGGCGGCGCCGGTCACAGCGGGCACGCCATGCCCGCGCCGTCCCCGTCCGGTGCCGGCGACGACGGCCCGTCCCGCATGCTGATGGGCGCCACCAGCGAGCTGCTGGGCGGTGACGCGGGCGATGTCGGCTACCCGTACTACCTGGTCAACGGCCGTGTCCCCGAGGACCCTTCCGTGTTCAGCGCCAAGGCCGGTGACCGGATCCGGCTGCGGATCGTCAACGCGGGCGGCGACACCGCCTTCCGCGTCGCACTCGGCGGCCACCGGATGACGGTCACGCACACCGACGGCTTCCCGGTCCGGCACACCACGACGGACGCGCTGCTGCTCGGCATGGGCGAGCGGTACGACGTGCTGGTGACCGCCGGGGACGGGGTGTTCCCGCTGACCGCGCTGGCCGAGGGCAAGAAGGCCTCCGCGAGGGCGCTGCTGCGGACCGGCTCGGGAGCGGCGCCCGCCGCCTCGGTGCAGCCGAAGGAACTGGACGGTGAGCTGGTGACGGCCGACCGGCTGGTCCCGGACGCGTCCGTGGCCCTGGCCGCCAAGGAGCCGGACCGGACGGTGCGGATCCGGCTGACCGGTTCCATGGCGGCGTACGACTGGGCCTTCGACGGGAAGCCGTACAGCGCCGACCAGCGGCATCCGGTGCAGGCCGGGGAGCGGGTGCGGCTGGAGTTCCGCAACGCGACGTCGATGTGGCACCCGGTCCATCTGCACGGGCACACGTTCGCGCTGGCCGGCGAGGCGTCCGGGGCGCGCAAGGACACCGCGGTCGTGCTGCCCCGGCAGTCGCTGACGGTGGACTTCGACGCCGACAACCCGGGACTGTGGATGCTCCACTGCCACAACCTCTACCACGCGGAGGCGGGCATGATGACGGTCGTCGGCTACCGCCGCTGACCCGCCCCCTGGCGGGCCGCACGGCCTTTCACGCGGCCCGCCAGGACATCGCGTCAGTCAGACGATTACACTGGGCGGCGTGCCTCAACTACGCCTCGCACTGAATCAGATCGACTCGACCGTCGGTGACCTCGCCGGCAACGCCGAGGCGATCCTCCACTGGACCCGGCACTCCGCCGAGCAGGGCGCCCACCTGGTGGCGTTCCCCGAGATGGTGCTGACCGGTTACCCCGTCGAGGACCTGGCCCTGCGGTCGTCCTTCGTCGAGGCGTCGCGGGACGCGCTGCGTGCGCTCGCCGCCCGCCTCGACGAGGAGGGCTTCGGGGAGCTGCCGGTCGTCGTCGGATACCTGGACCGCTCCGAGTTCCCGGCGCCGCGCTACGGCCAGCCCGCCGGGTCCCCGCGCAACGCCGCCGCCGTACTGCACCGCGGCGGGATCGCGCTGAACTTCGCCAAGCACCATCTGCCCAACTACGGCGTCTTCGACGAGTTCCGGTACTTCGTGCCGGGCGACTCGATGCCCGTCGTACGGGTGCACGGCATCGACGTCGCACTCGCGATCTGCGAGGACCTCTGGCAGGACGGCGGCCGGGTGCCCGCCGCCCGGGCCGCCGGGGCCGGGCTGCTGCTCTCCATCAACGCCTCGCCGTACGAGCGGGACAAGGACGACACCCGGCTGGAACTGGTCCGCAGGCGGGCCGAGGAGGCCGGCTGCACGACGGCCTATCTGGCGATGATCGGCGGTCAGGACGAGCTCGTCTTCGACGGCGACTCGATCGTCGTCGACAGGCACGGCGAGGTGGTCGCGCGTGCCCCGCAGTTCGCCGAGGGCAGCGTGGTCATCGACCTCGATCTGCCGGCCGCGGCGGACGAGGCGCCGTCCGGGGTGGTGAACGACGGGCTGCGGATCGACCACGTGGTCCTCTCCGAGAAGCCGCTGCCGCCGTACGAGGCCGAGCTGGCCGGAGGGTACGCGGACCGGCTCGACGACGACGAGGAGCTGTACTCCGCGCTCGTGGTGGGCCTGCGGGCGTACGCCGCGAAGAACGGCTTCAGCAGCGTGCTCATCGGGCTCTCCGGCGGGATCGACTCGGCACTGGTCGCCGCGATCGCCTGCGATGCGCTGGGGGCCCAGAACGTGTACGGCATCTCGATGCCGTCGAAGTACTCCTCGGACCACTCCAAGGGCGACGCGGCGGAGCTGGCGCGGCGTACCGGGCTGAACTTCCGCACCGTACCGATCGAGCCGATGTTCGACGCGTACATGGGCTCGCTGGGGCTCACCGGTCTCGCCGAGGAGAACCTCCAGTCGCGGCTGCGCGGCACGATGCTGATGGCCGTCTCCAACCAGGAGGGGCAGATCGTCCTGGCGCCGGGCAACAAGTCGGAGCTGGCGGTCGGCTACTCGACGTTGTACGGGGACTCGGTCGGCGCGTACGGGCCGATCAAGGACGTCTACAAGACGTCGATCTTCCGGCTGGCGAAGTGGCGCAACCGGGCCGCCGAGGAGCGCGGGCAGACCCCGCCGATCCCGGAGGCCTCCATCACCAAGCCGCCCAGCGCGGAGCTGCGCCCGGGGCAGGTCGACACGGACTCGCTGCCGGACTACGACGTGCTGGACCGGATCCTGGAGATGTACGTCGACCGGGACCAGGGGCTCGACGCGATCGTGGCGGCCGGGTTCGACGCGGCACTGGTGGCGAAGACCCTGCGGATGGTGGACACGGCGGAGTACAAGCGGCGGCAGTATCCGCCGGGGACGAAGATCTCGCCCAAGGGGTTCGGCAAGGACCGGCGGCTGCCGATCACGAACCGCTGGCGCGAGTCCGGCTGACGCCGGGGGTGCGGTGCTTCGGGCCCGTCCGGCCGAGGGTTTGTCCTCAATCGCCGGGCGGGCTCGAAAATCAAGCCGGCCCGGCGATTGAGGGCGAGGCCGATCCGATGTGCGGCCGCCTGGCTCAGTACGCGTCCACTCGGTAATCGCTCCGTGCGGAAGCCGGGTCCGCACCCGCCACCACGCGGGACGGGGTGCGGTCGCGGTCCAGTACGCCCGCGGTGACCGCCACCGCGAGGCCCGCCACGGCGAGTACCGCGCCGACCAGGGCCGGGGACGTCCAGCCCCAGCCGGCCGCGATGGCCATCCCGCCCAGCCACGCACCACCCGCGTTGGCCAGGTTGAACGCCGAGTGGTTGGAGGCCGACGCCAGGGTCGGGGCGTCCTTGGCCTTGTTCATGACGAGCATCTGCAACGGTGTGGTTGTCATGAAGCCGACCCCGCCCAGCAGCACCACCATCACCAGCGCGGCCCACTGCACATGGGCGGCGAACGGGAAGACCACCAGGACGACCGCGAGCGCGCCCAGCGACCCGTACAGGGTCGGGCGCAGTGCCCGGTCCGTGAGCGGCCCGGCGGCCAGCGCGCCCAGGGTCATGCCGATGCCGAAGAGCGCCAGCACCAGCGTCACCGAGGACTCGCCGAAGCCCATCGCCTCGGTCGTCATCGCCGAGAGGTAGGAGTACACGGCGAAGACGCCGGCGAAGCCGAAGACGGCGGTGAGCAGTCCGAGGAGCACCTGCCGGTTGCCCAGGGCCCGCAGCTCGTGGCGGACGTTGTGGTGGGCCTCGACGGGGATCTGCGGGACGAGCCGGGCCAGCGCGGCCATCGCGCACAGCCCGATCACCGCGACCACCACGAACGTGGCCCGCCAGCCCAGGTGCTGGCCGAGCAGGGTGGCGGCCGGTACGCCGACGATGTTGGCGACGGTCAGGCCGAGGAACATCGTCGCCACGGCCCGTGCCTGGCGCCCGTCGGCGACCAGCCGGGCGGCGACGACCGCGCCGACGCCGAAGAACGCGCCGTGCGGCAGTCCGGCCAGGACCCGGCCCGCGAGCAGCCAGCCGAAGCCGGGGGCGAGGGCGGAGGCGAGGTTGCCGACGGTGAAGAGCGCCATCAGGAGCAGGAGCATCCGCTTGCGCGGGATCCGGGAGCCGAGGGCGGTGAGCAGCGGGGCGCCGAGCACCACCCCGATCGCATAGGCCGACACGAGGTAGCCCGCCGTGGGGACGGACGTGCCGAGATCGTCCGCGACGTCGGGCAGCAGGCCCATCATCACGAACTCCGTGGTACCGATGCCGAAGGCGCTCACCGCGAGAGCGAGCAGAGCCAGAGGCATGAAGAGAGACCTTTCCGCAGGGGGCCTTGTCGACCGCGGCGGACAGGCCGGCCGCGGCACGAGGCGCAGGAGGGAGCCGAGGCATGGCGGCGGCGCCGGGCGTGGGGGCCGGAGCGCACAGCGGCGGACCGGCTCCGTCGCCGGTCGGCCTCGATCCCTGATCGGAACAAATACTCTCAGATGGTTTATGCCGGGAGGTAAACGGACCGTGACGTCAGAGCTTGACGCGGGCGGCGATCGGGAGGTGGTCGCTGTCCGTCGCGGGGAGCGACCAGGACGACTGGGGGTCGACGCCCTTCACCATGATCTGGTCGATCCGGGCCATCGGGAACGAGGCGGGCCAGCTGAATCCGAAGCCGTCACCGGCCGCGCCCTGGGTGGAGCGCATCTGCGAGGTGACCGCGTTGAGCGAGCGGTCGTTCATGGTCCCGTTGAGGTCGCCGAGCAGGACGACCCGGTCGAGCTTCTCGTGCGCGATGGCGTTGCCGAGCGCGTCGGCGCTCCGGTCGCGCTGGCCGGCGGTGAATCCGGCGTGCAGCTTGACCCGTACCGAGGGCAGGTGTGCGACCACGAAGCCGACCTTGCCCTCCGGGGTGGTGACGGTGGTCCGCATGGCCCGGACCCATCCCATCTTGATGTCCACCGGGCGGGTGTCACTGATCGGGTACTTGCTCCACAGGCCGACGGTCCCCTTCACCGAGTGGTACGGGAAGCGGCCCTTGAGCGCCGATTCGTACGTGGCGACCTTGCCCGCGGGCAGTTCCTGGAGGGCGATGACATCGGCGCCGGAGCCGGCGACCTGCTGGGCGGTGCCCGCGGGGTCGGTGTTGTCGGCGTTGACGTTGTGGGTGGCGACGGTGAGATCGCCGCCGGCGCCGGACTTGTCGGTGAGCAGGCCGCCGAACACGTTGAACCAGACGATGACCGGCAGCAGCAGGGCGATGAGCGCGGTCGCGGAGCGCCGTACCAGGCCGAGCACGAGCAGGACCGGTACGAAGACGGCGATCCACGGCAGGAACGTCTCGGTGAGGCTGCCCAGGTTGCCGATGGTGTTCGGCATGTGGGAGTGGAGGAGCATCACGAGGGTCAGCACGACCGAGCAGCCGGCCAGGACGATCCCGCGCCGCCAGATGCCCCGGTCCCGGGTCAGTCTGTCGCGCAGGTCCCGGAAGCGGGATCCGGAGGGCTGCGGTCCCACGCCGTTCCCGGTGTCCGCCCTGTACGCCTGCACCATCGCGCTGTCCTCACTGCCTTGCCGTGCACATCGCCGCGCCAACGACCCTAGGCGATGGGCGGTGCTTTTCCCGCCGCCGATGACGGCCGTACTGCCACGAGGACGAACGAGGTGGCTCGGCGGGTTCCGGCCGGAGGCGGTCCGCTGGGGCTTGTGACAGAACGCTCACACTCCTGCCGGGCCGGGCGCGTCAGTCCTGGCCTGCGCTTTCGCCGGGCCCGGCACCCGTCGGGCGCGGTCCGACACCCTCGACGAGCAGCTGGATGATGCGGTCGGCGAGGTCCGGTGGCAACGGCGCGTCCGGCCGGTGGATGGTGCGTACGAGCATCGGGCCGAGGAACAGGTCGTCCATCAGCTCCACATCCGTGTCGCCGCGCAGCTCACCGGCGTCGACGGCCCGCTGCACGGCCGCGAGCATGGCGATCCGGCGTGGGGCTATCACGGTGCACTGGTACTCGGCCCAGAGCCGGGGATGACTCTTCATCTGGGCGAAGACGTTGTGCAGCAGCACCGAGGAGCGCTGGGCCAGACCGCGCCTGCGCATCGACTCCAGCAGGACGCGCAGGTCGCCGAGGCCGCCGGTGCCGGAGACGTCGGGTTCGGGGGGCTCGATGTCGCGCAGGACGTCGACGAAGAGCTCCTCCTTGCCCTTCCAGCGCCGGTAGATGGTGGCCTTTCCGACCCCGGCGGTGCGGGCGATCCGCTCGATGGAGAGGCCGGCAAGGGGTTCACCGGCCTCCAGCAGTTCGACGACGGCGTCCAGGATGGCCCGCTCGGCCGCCGCGCTGCGCGGGCGGCCGCGACGGGGTTCCCGGGCGTCGCCGGAGCCGCGACCGCCCTCGCCCGGAGGCCGCTCGTCCCGGTCCGATACCTGAGCCTGCACGTGAATCCACCTTTCGCCGCCCCCGATTCTCGCCGAAGCGGACGGCGTCCGGCCGCTTTCAGCCGTACGAGGCCGTCGGCGGCATGACGCCGTCATCCTTACGGGGCTGCCGGCGTCACCGTGCCGCGGGTGCGGGGGCCCTCTTCTCGTCCTGCGGGGCCTGCTCGGCGGACGGCCTGCCCGGCAGGAACACCGCGACCACGACCGCTCCGATCAGGGCCACGAGGGCCGAGCCGATGGCCGTGACGTGCATGGCGCCGAGGAAGGCGTCGTGCGCGGCGGCGACCAGCGGGGCGCCCTTGGGGCCCAGCTTCTCCGCGACGCCGAGCGTCGCCTCGATGGACTCCGCCGCGGCGTCCCTGGCGCCGGCCGGGAGCGTACCGAGGTGTCCCTCGATGTCGCCGCGGTAGACGGCGGACAGCACCGAACCGAGGACGGCGATGCCGAGGGCGCCGCCGACCTGCCGGAAGGTGTTGTTGACGGCCGATCCGGAGCCGGCCTTCTCGCGCGGCAGCGCCTGCATCACGGCGACGGTGACCGGCGGCATCACATGGGCCATGCCCGTGCCCTGCACGAAGAAGACCACACACATCAGCCAGACGGGGGTGCCGGCGTCGAACAGCGCGAACGCCGCCAGTCCGGCCGCGACCATCAGCATGCCGACGGTGCACACGGCCCGGGCGCCGAAGCGGGCGACGACCAGCCGGGCCCGTGGCGCGAAGACCATCTGCGCGATGGCCAGCGGCAGGATCAGCAGGCCCGACTGAAGGGCGCTCCAGCCCCGCACGCTCTGCATGTAGAAGGCGGAGAAGAACGTCACTCCCATCAGCGCGAAGAAGACCAGGGCGATGGCGGCGACGGCGGCGGAGAAGGCCGGCTTGCGGAAGTACGTGATGTCGATGGCCGGGCTGCTGCTGCGCTTCTCGTGCAGGACGAACACGACGAGGACGGCCAGGCCGCCGATGACCGGCAGGAGGACGGAGACGTCGGTGAAGTCGGCCAGTTCGCCGCCGCGGATGATGCCGTAGACCAGCAGCACCAGGCCGATGATGGAGAGCACCACACCGATCGGGTCGAGACGGCCGGGCTTCGGGTCCTTGGAGTCCGGTACGAGCACCACCATCGCGATCAGCGCGATGACCACGACGGGCACGTTGACCAGGAAGATCGAGCCCCACCAGAAGTGTTCGAGGAGCAGTCCGCCGGTGATCGGGCCGATCGCGATGCCGAGGCCGACGCTGCCGGCCCAGATGCCGATGGCCTTGGGCTGCTCTTCGCGCTCGAAGACGTTCATCAGGACGGCGAGGGTGGCCGGCATCACGAAGGCGGCGCCGAAGCCCATCACGGCGCGCCAGGTGATGAGTTCGGCCGGCGAGCCGGACATGGCGGCGAAGGCCGAGCCGATGCCGAAGAGCACGATGCCGAGGAGGAGCACCTTCTTGCGCCCGATGCGGTCACCGAGCAGGCCCGCGGTGAAGAGCAGTCCGGCGAAGACGAGCGTGTAGGAGTTGATCGCCCACTCCAGCTCGCTCTGGGTGGCTCCGAGACCGGTGGGCGCGGGCGAAGCGATCGTCTTGACGGCGACGTTCAGGATCGAGTTGTCCAGCACCACGATGAGCAGGCTGAACATCAGGACAACGAGGATCGCCCAGCGGCGGCGGTGGACCGCCTCCGGGACCTGGGACACGACGGCGGGAGCGCCGGACGGTATGGACATGGGCACGAGCCTAGCTTCATTTCGATACGAGACCGTCTCGTATTGGAAAGTCTTTACCGGGCAGGAACCCGCCCCGTTCTGCCGCCGTCCGGGCGAGGTGTGCGGGCCCACTTCCCGCGACCGGGCCCGGGATGCCACCATGGAAGGGATCCGGGGACGCCGTCAGGGCGCCTCGAGATGACGAAGGAGCCGTTGGCAATGTCGCTTCAGGCTGCGCACAACCAGTCCGCCACACCCCCCGCGGGAGCCCCCGCCGACAGCAGCAAGGCGCTGTACGGAGGAAAGAGCAACCGCCGCGTCACCGTCCACGACATCGCCGCCGCCACCGAGCGCGGCGAGAAGTGGCCCATGCTCACCGCCTACGACGCGATGACCGCGTCCGTCTTCGACGAGGCCGGCATCCCGGTCATGCTCGTCGGTGACTCGATGGGCAACTGTCATCTCGGCTACGAGACCACCGTGCCCGTCACGATGGACGAGATCGCCATTCTGTCCGCCGCCGTCGTCCGGGGCACCAAGCGCGCCCTCGTCGTCGCCGACCTGCCCTTCGGGGCCTATCAGGAGGGCCCCGTCCAGGCCCTGCGCAACGCCACCCGGCTGGTCAAGGAGTCCGGGGTCGGCGCGGTCAAGCTGGAGGGCGGCGAGCGCAGCCACGAGCAGATCAAGCTCCTGGTCGACGCCGGCATCCCGGTCATGGCCCATATCGGTCTGACCCCGCAGTCCGTCAACGCGATGGGCTACCGGGTGCAGGGCCGCGGCGAGGAGGCCGCCCAGCAGATGCTGCGCGACGCCAAGGCCGTCCAGGACGCGGGCGCGTTCGCCGTCGTCCTGGAGCTCGTACCGGCCGAACTGGCCGGCGAGGTCACCCGCACCCTGCACATCCCGACCGTCGGCATCGGCGCCGGTCCCGACACCGACGCCCAGGTGCTGGTCTACACCGACATGGTCGGCCTGACCGGCGGCAAGGTGCCGCGCTTCACCAAGCAGTACGCCGACCTGCGCCAGATCCTCGGCGACGCCGCGAAGGCGTACGCGGACGAGGTCGTGGGCGGCACCTTCCCGGCGCCGGAGCACACCTTCCACTGACCCGCACGACCACTGCCGGCACCACCGACAGCCCGCCGACTTCCCCCATCGGCGGGCTGTCGGCCCGCTGTCGGTGGCTTGTCGGTGACGGCTGGTCTGATGGTGGACATGACGCGAATCGACAAGAACCCCAGGAACGGCGCCAACGCCGTCGAGGTACGGGGACTGGTCAAGCACTACGGCTCGACCAAAGCTCTGGACGGTGTGGACCTCGATGTGCGCGAGGGCACCGTCCTCGGAGTACTCGGCCCCAACGGAGCCGGCAAGACCACCCTCGTGCGAGTCCTCTCCACGCTCATCCTGCCCGACGCCGGACACGCGGTCGTGGCGGGCTTCGACGTGGTGAAGCAGCCCCGCGCGCTGCGCCGCACCATCGGGCTGACCGGCCAGTACGCCTCGGTCGACGAGAAGCTCTCCGGCTGGGAGAACCTCTACATGATCGGGCGGCTGCTCGACCTGCCGCGCAGGAAGGCCCGCTCGCGCGCCGACGAGCTGCTGGAGCGCTTCTCGCTCACGGACGCGGCGAAGAAGGCCGCGATGGAGTACTCCGGTGGCATGCGGCGCCGGCTGGACCTCGCCGCCTCCATGATCGGCAGCCCGGCCGTGCTGTACCTGGACGAGCCGACGACGGGGCTCGACCCCCGCACCCGTAACGAGGTCTGGGACGAGGTGCAGAGGATGGTCGCGGAGGGGGCGACCGTGCTGCTCACCACCCAGTACATGGAAGAGGCCGAACAGCTCGCCAACGAGCTGACCGTCATCGACCAGGGCAAGATCATCGCCCGCGGCGGTGTCGACGAGCTCAAGGCCAAGGTCGGTGGCCGCACCCTGCAGATCCGCCCGTCGGACCCGGCCCAGCTGGCCGCGATGGCGCAGGCGCTGCGGGAGGCCGGTCTCGACGGCGTCGCGGGCGCGCAGGCGGTCCCGGACGAGGGGCTGCTGTACGTACCGATCCTCAGCGACGAGCAGCTGACGGCCGTCATCGGCCTGCTCGGCACCCGGGGTTTCTCGCTGGCGCACGTCGCCACCGCGCTGCCCAGCCTGGACGAGGTGTTCCTCGCCATCACGGGCGGCAAGGCCACTGTCACCGACACGATTCCCCAGGAGGTCGCGGCATGAGCACGACGACTCTGACGCCCGCCCCCACCGGCACGGCCACACCCGCCCCGGCCACGAACCTCCACGACGAGGGCGGGATCGGGCTGCGGAACAACCTGCGGCACATCGGCGCCCTGGTGCGGCGCAACCTGCTCCAGATCAAGAAGGATCCGGAGTCGATGTTCGACGCGCTCCTGATGCCGGTCATCTTCGTGCTGCTGTTCGTGTACGTCTTCGGCGGCTCCGTCGGCGGCAGCATGGGCGGCGGCCGGCAGGAGTATCTGAACTATCTGATCCCCGGTCTGATGGCGATGATGGGCATGAACATCGCCATGGCCGTCGGCAGCGGTGTCAACGACGACTTCCGCAAGGGGGTCATGGACCGGTTCCGCACCATGCCGATCGCCCGCTCCTCGGTGCTCATCGCCAAGATCGTGGTCGAGCTCGGCCGGATGATGGTCGCCACGCTGATCCTGCTGGGCATGGGCTTCGCGCTCGGCATGGAGCTGCACGGTTCGGTGCTCGGGCTGATCGGGGCGATCGGCCTCGCGGCCGCGTTCGGCGCCGCCATCATGTGGATCTTCATCCTGCTCGGACTGAGCATGAAGACGGCGCAGGCCGTCCAGGGGATGGGGATGCTCGTGATGATGCCGCTCCAGTTCGGCTCCTCGATCTTCGCCCCGCCGCAGACGATGCCCGGCTGGCTCCAGGCGTTCACCGACTACAACCCGCTGTCCAACCTGGCCGACTCCGCACGCGGCCTGATGATGGGCACCTCGCTCGGCCACTCGGTCTGGCTCACGCTCGGCTGGACCGTGGTCATCACCGCGGTGATGGCCCCGCTCGCGGTGTCCAAGTTCCGCAAGAAGTCCTGACCGACGGGCCGGCTCAGGCCCGGTACGCGCCCACGAGAGCGGTGGCCTCCTCCAGGGAGAGGCCGCCGCTCCCGTCGTACGCGGTCTCGAAGGCGCCGTCCCCGAGAGCGGCCCGGATCAGCTTCTCGGCCGCCTCGTGGTTCTCCCGCTCCATCGACGTCGGCACATGCCCGCTCGGCAGCAGCTCCCGGCAGGTGGCCAGCAGCCGCGCCCCCAGGGCCGCCCCGCGCTCCTCGCCGAGGCCGCCCAGCGCCCGCGCGGCGGTGACCAGGTGGATCGCGGCCATGTGCGGCGCCACCATCTGCGTCAGCGGGTCGCCGGAGCGTTCCAGCGCCTGCCGGCTCCGGTCCAGGGCATCCGCGTACCGCCCCTCCAGGTTGTCCAGCCAGGCCACACCGCCCACCACGAAACCGTGGAAGACCGCCTCGGTCTCCGGCGTGAACTCCTCACGCAGGGCGGCGAGGTGCTCGCGGGCCTCGACGATACGGCCGGACCGCCCGAGCCACAGGGCCAGGAAGAGCCGGGCAAAGGACTTCGCCCCGTGCCCCGCATGCCATGTCTCGTCGAGTACCTCCCGCAGAATGACCTCGCCCTCGGCGCCACGGCCCAGCTCGGTCAGGGTGGAGGCGTACCGGGTGCGGAGCACCGACACCTGGGCCCGTGCGCCGATCTTCTCCGCGTAGCCGACCGCGGCCAGGTAGTCCTCGGCCGCCCGGCCGTAGTCGCCACGCTTCTCGTTGGCCTCGCCCCGCGAGGAGAGCGCCTCCGCCACGCCCCAGTCGTCCCCGAGGCGGACGAAGATCTCCAGGCTCTCGTCGGCATCCGCGCGGGCCTCGCCCGCCCAGTCGAGCCGGTTGGCCAGCACGTTGGCGCGCATCTGGAGCGCCGAGGCCAGCTCCCATTCGTAACCGAACCCCCGTGCGGCCCGGACCGTCTCCTCCAGCAGGTCGCGCAGGGCGCTCATGTCCCCGGTGACCAGCACCGCGAAGAACCAGAGCGACGCCGGGAAGCGGCAGGTCTGCGGCTGGCCCGCCCGGTAGGTGTTCGCGATGGCACGCAGCCGCGCCATGCTGTCGACGTTCGTCCACTCGTCCATCCCGTGGTCCGTGCTGACCATCCGGACCAGCGCCACCTCACGCCGCGCCTCCTGGAGCAGCTCGGGGCTCATCGGCGGGGGCGCGTCGGTGCAGCGTTCGTGGAGGGAGGGCGCCGGGCTGCCGGGCGGGGCGAACGGGTCGGGGCCGAGCGCCGCGGCGGCCTCGGCCCACTGCAGGGCGTCGCTGCTCAGATCGCGTATGTGCCAGTACCAGGAGAGCGACAGCACCATGCAGAGCGACTCCTGCTCGTCGCGGGCGGCGACGGCGTGCCGCAGGGCGGTGCGCAGGTTCTCGTACTCGCGCTCGAACAGTCCGATGGCGGCGAGCTGCCCGGCGCCGCGGAGCCCGGGGTCGGTGGTACGCGCCAGCTCCCGGAAGAACACCAGGTGCTGCCGCTCCACCGTCTCCCGCTCCCCCGCCTCGTCGAGCCGTTCGGCGGCGTACTCGCCGACGGTCTCCAGGAGGCGGTAGCGCATCCCGCCGTCCGCGGCGGGTGCGGCGACGACGAGGGACTTGTCGACAAGTGAGCCGAGCACTCCGGCGACGTCGTGCGCGTCCTCGGACCGGTCCGAGCAGACGGCCTCGGCGGCGGCGAGGGTGCAGCCGCCGGAGAAGACCGACAGCCGTCTCAGCGCGGTGCGTTCGTCCTCGTCCAGCAGGTCCCAGGACCAGTCGACGACGGCCCGCAGGGTCTGCTGGCGCGGCAGTACGGTGCGGCTGCCGCTGCTCAGCAGGCGGAAGCGGTCGTCGAGCCGGTCGGCGATCTGGCGCGGGGTGAGCATCCTCAGCCGGGCGGCGGCGAGCTCGATGGCGAGCGGCAGACCGTCCAGCCGGCGGCAGATCTCGGCGACGGCCGCGGCCGTCTGCTCGTCCGCGTCGGTCCGGAAGCCGGACTGCGCGGCGGCGCCGCGGTCGGCGAACAGGCGCAGCGCCGTCGGATCGGGCAGCGGGTCGACGGGGCGGACGAACTCGCCCGGTACGCCCAGGGGTTCGCGGCTGGTCGCGAGGACGGTGAGCTCCGGGCAGCGGGCCAGCAAATGGTCGGCGAGGGCGGCGGCGGCCTCGATGACGTGCTCACAGTTGTCCAGGAGCAGCAGCATGCGGCGGCCGGAGCAGTGTTCGGTGAGCCGGCTGAGCGGTTCGCTGCCGCCCCGTTCGGCGACCCGGAGCTCCTCGGCGCCCGCACCCCGCAGCACGGTCTCACGGCCGCCGAGCGCGGTGAGGACGGCCTCCGGCACCGATTCCGGGTCGTCGACCGGCGCGAGCTCGGCCATCCAGACCCCGTCCGGCCAGACGGCGGGACCGACGGACTCCGCGGCCTCCTGGGAGAGCCTGGTCTTGCCCGCGCCGCCGGGGCCGAGCAGGGTGACCAGCCGGGCCCGGGAGAGATCGCCGCGCAGGGCGTCGATATCGCTCTCGCGTCCGACGAAGCTGGTGAGCCTGGCCCGGAGATTGCCGTGCGGGGCGGCCGGGGCTGCGGGGCCGGAGCGCGCGGGCCGGCCCGCCGGGGTCGCTCGTACGGCCGGACGCGCCGGTTCCTGGCGGAGCAACCCCGCGTGCAGCGCGCTCAGTTCGGCGCCCGGGTCGGCGCCGAGCCGGTCGGCGAGCACGGTGCGCACCTCCTCGTACGCGGCCAGCGCCTGGGCGGTGCGTCCGGCATCGCGCAGGGCTCGCAGCCGCAGGGCCTGGAGCGGTTCGTCGAGCGGGTGCTCGCCGCAGAGCGCGGCCAGCTCCGGCAGCACCTCCTCGGCCCGGCCGAGGGCCAGCGCGGCGGTGAGGCGGGTGCGGCGGGCGTCGAGCCTGCGGGCCGTCCAGCGGACCTCGTCGGCGTGGCGGTCCGGGAGGTCGGCGAGTACCGGTCCGCGCCACAGGCCCAGCGCGTCGTCGAGGACGCTCACGGCCTTCGCCGGGTCGCCCTCCTCCAGGGCCCGCGCCCCCTCCCCCGCGAGCCGTTCGAAGCGGTAGAGGTCGACGGTGTCCGGCTCGGCTGCCAGCCGGTAGCCGCTCTCCGCCGAAGTGATCGCCTCATGGCCGAGCGCCCGGCGCAGCCGGCCCACGAGGGCCTGGAGGGCCCCGGGCGCGTCCGCGGGCGGGTCCCCGTCCCACACCTCGTCGACGAGCACGGCGGCCGGCACCGTCCGGCCGGCCCGCAGCGCCAGGACGGTGAGCAGGGCGCGCAGTCGCGCCCCGCCGATGGCGACGGGCGTGCCGTCGTCGCGAAGTGCCTGGGTGGTACCGAGGATGCTGTAGCGCACGCGCCCATTGTCCGTGACCGGGACGGGAGGCGGGACCGCGGCCCGGCCGTATCCATGCCGGCCGTCCGCCGTGCTGCCTGTCATGCCCCCACCCTTTACGGAACCACCGCCCGGATGCCAGACGTTTCCGGCGTGTCGCCTGTACGGTCGTGGCTCGCCGCCCGCCCGCTCCCGCCCGTCCCGCAGCCACCAGGAGCCCGCCGATGACCACCGCAACAGCCCGCAGCGACCGGCGGATCAGCCCGGTCTTCCTCGGGATCGTCGCCGTCGCGGCGGTGTCCGGCTGGGCGGTGTGGACGGATTTCGCCTCTCAGCCCGGCTTCGCCACGTTCCTCTTCGTCACGGCGGCCTGGATCGTCTCGCTCTGTCTCCACGAGTACGCGCACGCCAGGACCGCCCTGCACAGCGGCGACATCTCGATCGGCGCCAAGGGATATCTCACGCTGAACCCGCTGCGCTACACCCATGCCCTGCTGAGCATCGTGCTGCCGGTGCTGTTCGTGATCATGGGCGGGATCGGTCTGCCGGGTGGTGCGGTGTTCATCGAGCGGGGCCGGATCCGCGGCCGCTGGAGGCACAGCCTGATCTCGGCGGCGGGCCCCCTGACCAACGTGCTGTTCGCGGTGGTGTGCACGGCGCCGTTCTGGCTGGACGCGCTGGACGGCGTCCCGGCCGCCTTCCGGTACGCGCTGGGCTTCCTGGCGCTGCTCCAGGTGACGGCGGCGATCCTGAACTCCGTACCGGTCCCGGGTCTGGACGGCTACGGGGTGATCGAGCCCTGGCTCTCCCACTCGGTGCGCCGCCAGGTGGAGCCGTTCGCCCCGTTCGGGCTGATCGCGGTCTTCGCCCTGCTGTGGGTCCCGGGGGTGAACGAGGCGTTCTTCGACGCGGTCGACGCGCTGCTGCGTTCGCTCGGCGTCAGCGACTTCGACACGTACTGCGGCCTCGACGCCTACCGGTTCTGGCAGACGCAGAACCCGGTCTGCTCGCTGAACGGCTAGGACTCGTCCGGCCGGAGTACGAGGGCTGCCCGGCGGACCAGGGGTTACGGGACAGCCCTTAGGCGGCGCTCTGCGGAGTGCGGGCCGCGCGCTGCCGGCGCAGGTAGTACCAGGCCATGTTGGACGAGAGTCCGACCAGCAGCACCCAGACGATCCCCAGGGGCCAGCTGCCCTGCACGAAGGAGATCACGGCCGCCGCGACGGACAGGACGCAGAAGGCGCAGGCGTAGAGAGCGAGGCGGGGCATGGGGGTGGCTCCTGTCGGGGGATGGCGCGCGGTCCCGTCCAGTGTCCCCCATGCCCCGGGCCGAGCCGCTCGGGGTGCGGCCACGGCGATACCGCTCACACGTCGGTGGTGCGCAGCCCCGCGTGTGCCTTGTAGCGGCGGTTGACCGAGATCAGGTTGGCGACCAGCGACTCGACCTGGTGGGCATTGCGCAGCCGTCCGGCGAAGATGCCCCGCATTCCGGGGATCCGGCCGGCCAGCGCCTGGACGACGTCGGTGTCGGCGCGGGCCTCTCCCAGCACCAGCACATCGGTGTCGATCTCCTCGATCGCCGCGTCCTGGAGGAGCACCGCCGACAGGTGGTGGAAGGCGGCGGTGACCCGGGACTCCGGCAGCAGGGCGGCGGCCTGCTCGGCGGCGCTGCCCTCCTCGGGCTTCAGGGCGTAGGCGCCCTTCTTGTCGAAGCCGAGCGGGTTGACGCAGTCGATGACGAGTTTCCCGGCGAGTTCCTCGCGCAGCGACTCCAGGGTCTTGGCGTGCCCGTCCCACGGCACGGCGACGATCACGACGTCGCTGGCGGCGGCGCACCCGGCGTTGTCCGCGCCCCGGACACCGTGGCCGATCTCCTCGGCGGCGGCCTGCGCCCGGTCGGCCGCGCGGGAGCCGATGACGACCTGCTGTCCGGCGCGGGCGAACCGGTAGGCGAGTCCGCGGCCCTGCGGTCCGGTGCCGCCGAGTACGCCGACGGTCAGTGCGGACACATCGGGAAGGTCCCAGGGGTCCTTGGCCGGGGGCTTGGGGGCGCTGCCACTGTCATTCGTAGTCATGGCCCCGACAGTACTTCCAGGCGGGGAGGTGCCGCCCCGTCGCCGGACCGCGATCCGGATCACGTTCCCGGCCCCGTCGCCGGCCCCGGCCCCGTTCGGATGGTGCGCGGCCGTTCCCCCGCGCGGGACCCGGGATGTGCTGCATGATGCCGGGCCATGGATGCCGTACGTGTGGCGCTGCTGCGTGAGGTGCTCGCCGGGACCGAGTGGCCGGCCGCCACCCGGCGCTTCGCCGGGACGCTGCGCTCGTCCGTCGTCCCGCACCGCGGCGGGATGCTGCTGGTGGGGACCGAGGCGTACGAGCCGTGGCATCTGGCGGCGCATCTGGTCGACGAGTCCACCTGGTCGGGGCTGCCGGAGCTGACGCCCACCCTGGTGCGCCACCGGGTGGAGCCCGGGGCCCCGGCGCACCTGGCCGTGGGCCTCGGCCGGATCGAGGCGGCCGGGCGGGGCGAGACCCTGCTCGTGGTGGTGCCCAGGTCGCCGGGCGAGGGCCTGCTGGAGCGGGTGCACGACGCGCGCCGCGCGGGGGCGACCGTGCTGTCGCTGGACAACGGCGATCCGGAGGTCCGCGGCCTCGCCCATGAGGCGCTGTCCGTGGCGGACGGCGACGATGTGGACCTGGACACGGTCCAGCACCTGGTGAGCGCGGCGGCCGGGGAGAACAGCGCGCCTGTCGCCCGTGGGCGGCGGCGCTTCCGCGACCGGCTGTCCCGGCTCGCCGACCAGCTGACGGCGCCCCCGCCGCCGCGGTGGTGAGCGGGGCGGCCGCCGCCTTCCCCGGGGCGGTCCGCCCGGCTCCGGGAAATGAGTTTGCCCAGGATCGCACCTCCACGGACCATGTCTCCTCGTGACCTCTCGCTCTTCCCTCGCCGCCAGGCTGGCCGCGCTGCTGCCCGACCTCTCGCCCTGGCGGTCCTCCGCCGACTTCCGGCTGCTGTGGGTGCAGGGGCTCGTCACCTTCTTCGGCAGCTTCATGGCGCTGATCGCGCTGCCGCTCCAGATCAAGGAGCTGACCGGCTCCCCGCTCGCCGTGGGGGCCATGGGCGCGGTGGAGCTGGTGCCGCTGGTCGTCTTCGGCCTCTACGGCGGCGCGCTCGCCGACGCCGTGGACCGCCGAAAGGTCATCCTGGCCACCGAGGCGGGGCTCGGGCTGCTCGCGCTCGTCCTGCTGGTGAACGCCGCCCTGCCCGACCCGCTGCTCTGGCCTCTCTACCTGGTCGCCGGCGGCGTCTCCGCGCTCTCCGGGCTCCAGCGGCCCGCGCTGGACTCACTGATGGCCCGGATCGTGCCGCACGACCAGCTCGCCGCGGCCGCCGCCCTGAACTCGCTGCGCTGGCAGTTCGGGGCCATCCTGGGCCCGTCGCTGGCCGGCGTGGTGGTGGCGTACGCCGGTCACGCCACGGCCTACACGGTCACGGTCGTCACGTTCACCGTCTCCGTGTTCCTGTGCCGCCGGCTCGCGCCCGCACCGCCCGTGGAAAAGGGGCAGAAGCCGTCGCTGCGCGGCATCGCGGAGGGAGCGCGGTACGCCTGGAGCCGGCCGGTGCTGCTGGGGACGTACGCGATCGACATGGCCGCGATGTTCTTCGCCTTCCCGAACGCGATCTTCCCGTTCCTCAGCGACGAGCTGGACGCCGAGTGGTCGCTGGGGCAGGGGGGCACCTCCCATGCCCTTTAGGCTATGGGAGAGTACGCGGCGGGCTCGGTCGGCTCCCTGGTACTGGGCCTGACCAGCGGCTGGACCAGAGGGGTGCGCAGACACGGGCTGTTCGTGGTGTTCGGCGCCGCCGTCTGGGGGCTGGCCATCGCGGCGGCGGGCTGGTTCGGCAACGTGTGGCTGGTGCTGGTCTGCCTGACGGTGGCGGGTGCGGGCGACATGCTGAGCGGGCTGGGCCGCTCCACCATCTGGAACCAGACCATTCCGGAGGAGCTCCGGGGCCGCCTCGCGGGCATCGAGGTGCTCTCGTACAGCGTCGGCCCGCAGCTGGGCCAGGTCCGGGCCGGCGGGATGGCGGGGTGGACGGGGACCCGGTCCGCGGTCTGGTCCGGGGGTGTGGCGTGCGTGGCCTCGGTGGCGCTGCTGGCGGCGGCGCTCCCGAAGCTGCTGACGTACGACTCCGCGACGGACGAGGACGCGCTGCGCAGGCGCGCGCGGAGCGAGGAGGGCCCGGTGGCCACGGCCACCGGCTGAGCCCGGGCCGTCACACCCGGCCCCGCGCCCTCAGCCGCCCGCGTTCTCGTCCGGCCCCTGGCGGTCGTGCCACTTGGGGTCGGTCTCCCACTCCAGGTTCCGCTCCTTCGCGGTGTCCATGGCGTGCTGCGCCTCCTCGCGGGAGGTGTACGGGCCGAAGCGGTCCTTGGCCGGGCACTCGGGGCCCTCTTCGACCTTCTTGTGCTCCAGGCAGTAGTACCACTCGCCGGGCTTGCCGACCGTGCGCTTCTTGAACAGGGCCATCGTCGGTTCCTTTCCTCGGTGCCATGCTGCCCCAGACACGCTGGTTAGACTCGCTGGCATGTCTGGCCAGTCGCTGCTTGTACCAGGGGAGCTCACTCCCGTCCGTTCCGTGCCCGGAAACATCCGGCGCCCCGAGTATGTGGGCAAGCCCGCTCCGACGCCGTACACCGGCCCGGAGGTCCAGGACGCCGACACCCTGGAGCGCATGCGTGTCGCGGGGCGGATCGCCGCGCAGGCGATGGGTGAGGCCGCGAAGCACATCGCCCCGGGCGTCACGACCGACGAACTCGACCGGGTCGCCCACGAGTTCATGTGTGACCACGGCGCCTACCCGTCGACACTGGGGTACCGGGGCTTTCCCAAGTCGCTCTGCACCTCGCTCAACGAGGTCATCTGCCACGGCATCCCCGACTCGACGGTGCTGCGCGACGGCGACATCGTGAACCTCGATGTGACGGCGTACATCAACGGGGTGCACGGCGACAACAACGCCACCTACCTCTGCGGCGACGTGGACGAGGAGTCCCGGCTGCTCGTGGAGCGCACCGAGGAGTCACTGAGGCGGGCGGTCAAGGCGGTCCGGCCGGGCCGCCAGGTCAATGTGATCGGGCGGGTCATCGAGTCGTACGCCAAGCGCTTCGGGTACGGCGTGGTGCGGGACTTCACCGGGCACGGGATCAATTCCTCGTTCCACTCCGGCCTGATCATCCCGCACTACGACAGCCCGCACGCCACCACCGTGATGAAGCCCGGCATGACGTTCACCATCGAGCCGATGCTGACGCTCGGATCCCACGACTACGACATGTGGGACGACGGCTGGACCGTGGTGACGAAGGACCGCAAGCGCACCGCCCAGTTCGAGCAGACGCTGGTGGTGACGGAGACGGGGGCCGAGATCCTCACGCTCCCCTGACCGCACCACCCCCGCTCACGGAAAACGGCCGCCCCCCGGGGGGGCGTTTTACGGTTGGCGCCGGGGCGGGGGAGGTAGGTTTTTACGACAGGGCGTGGGGGACCAGT
>NZ_JBHVWF010000055.1:0-47365 GCF_042882365.1 Streptomyces sp. NPDC058221
GGGGTTTTTTTTTATAACCCCCCCCGGCCGGCCCGGGGGGCCCCGGGCGGGCCCGCGGGGGGCCCCCCGGCCGCCCACGGTCCGGGGGCCGGCGGGCCCTGGAGTGTCAGAAGCTCGGGAAGCCGGTGGGTGAGGCCTGGCCCGGGATGTAGTCGAAGTTGGGCGTGAGCGTGCCGAGCAGGCTGCCGACGCGCGGACCCTCGTCGCCGGTCACGTCGGCGAACAGCTTCGACGCCTCGGCCGTGACGCGGAACGGCACCTTCTCCAGCCGCCAGCCCGTGGGGCTGGGGCGGGCGCCGACCAGTGCCTCGGCGGGGGTCGTGTCCGCGACCATCAGCTCGTCGGTGAGCGGCACGCCGTTCACCGTGACACCCGCG
This sequence comes from Streptomyces sp. NPDC058221, assembly GCF_042882365.1. Classification (NCBI taxonomy): domain Bacteria; kingdom Bacillati; phylum Actinomycetota; class Actinomycetes; order Kitasatosporales; family Streptomycetaceae; genus Streptomyces; species Streptomyces sp. NPDC058221. The sequence goes on from NZ_JBHVWF010000055.1 coordinate 378, forward strand.
GAGTAGCCGGGCGTCGGCATCACTCGGATGTAGGTCGGCTTCAGTGTGATGGTCTTGTCGGAGGCCGCGTGGCGGAAGTTGAGACCGCCGGGGTAGAAGATGCGCCCCTGGGAGTCGAGTCCGTCCCCCGCCGTCGAGCCGATCGGCATGGAGAAGCTGCGGCCGTCCGGGGCCATCACGAAGGGGCTGATGGCGTCCAGCGTGATGCCGTGGTCCCGCATCCAGCCCAGCAGTTCATCGCTGAGCTCCACATCGGCGTCACCCCACGGGGAGAGGTACACACCCGGGAACGGGTCGGCGGCCGCGGTGCGGGCGGCCGGGGCCTGGGCGTCGGTCGCCCCGGCCGATGCCATGCCGAACGGCACGGTCAGTGCGGCGACTGCGGCGAGGACGGCGAGACGGCGGATTGCGCGCATACTCATGAAACCTTCCAGGTCTGGTGAAGCGGTGGGGGGTGCCGGACGCGGCGGTCCGGGAAGTTCCAACAGGTTTCAAATAAAATGAAGTTGACGATGCAACAGCTGCCATAAGCCTGCTGCTCGCTCATATGTCGGGTATGTCCATCAATGCATACATGTGCGCATGATCAAACTGCGCCTCACCTATTCGACGGAAACGACCACGCGATCGGGTCTGAACGGCGCGGTGAATGCCCCGTCATGATCAACAACGCACCACTCTGGGCGTATCCCGCACGCCGAGCACTGGAGCGCAGCATGCCCGCAACTGGCCTCCGGCCACCGCGCCTTCCGCGACGAATCCCCCGTGTACGCGCCGCCGCACTGGCCGCGACCGGCGCCGCGCTGACCGCCGCGTCCCTCTGGGGGCCACTGACCGGAAGCAGCGAGGCGGGCGGACACATCGACGCGCCGTCCTCCGTGACGGACACCGCCGCCGACCTCACCGACGTCTACGCGTTCAGCAGCCCCGACAACGCGGACATGGTCACCCTGGTCGCGAACGTGCGGCCGTTCGAGCTGCCGGGCACCGCGGCGAACGCCCTGGTGGACTACCCGTTCGCGACGGGTGCGCGGTACGAGATCCACACCGACGCCGACGGGGACGGCGTACCGGACACCACGTACCGCTGGACGTTCCGCGACGACGACCGCAGGCCCTTCGGGCTCGGCCCCAAGGTCGGCCCCGCGCCGGTCAATTCGCTCGACGACGCCTCGCTCGGCGTGCGCCAGAAGTACACCCTGGAGCGCATCACCGCGGACGGCGGTGTCACGACCCTGCTGAGCGACGCCGTCGCCGCGCCGACCGACACCGGCCGGTTGCTCATGCCGGACTACGGCAAGCTGCGCGGACAGGCGATCCGCAGGCTGCCGGACGGCGGCCAGACCCTGGCGAGCCAGGTGGCGGACTCGTTCAAGGCCGACAGCCAGGTGTTCGGGCTGTACACGGTCGGTACACGGGGCCCCGTGCCCGGCTGGCTGCCGGACGCCCAGCCGCTGTCGGCGCTCAACGTGAACAGCCTGATCATCCAGGTGCCCAAGCGCGAAGTGGCGCTGAACGGCGACCCGGCGCGCAACCCGGTGGTCGGCGTATGGGCCAGTGTGTCGCGCCGGGGGGCCGATCTCGGGCGGAGCCTGGCGAAGCAGGCGCCGGTGTTCCGGCAGGTCGCGCGGGCCGGGACGCCGCACCTCGCGTTCACGGTGTACGGCTCGACCGTCGGCTTCTTCAAGCCGGGCGGGCCCGAGGACCGGTTCCAGGCGCGGGCCCCGAAGGACGATCACCTGGAGAACGAGTTCCTGGCCGACACGCTGGACCCCGTACCGCCCCATCGCATCCAGACCGCTCAGGGCTTCAAGGCACCGGCCACGCCGCGTACCGACATCCAGGCCCTCTTCCTCAAGGGGATCGGCAAGGACAACGGCTCCGAGTTCGGCTTCGACCTGAACACCCACACCCTGAACGCGGACGCGGACCCGAGCCGCATCGTGATGGCCGAGGAGCTCCGGCTGAACCTGACGACGCCGGTCACCGCCGCCCCGCGGGCCATGGGCGTGCTCGACGGGGATCTGCAGGGCTTCCCCAACGGCCGTCGGCTCAACGACAACATCGACGGCCCGCTGCTGCGGATGCTGGAGGGTGAGCCCGCCCGGCCCTCGCCGCCAGGACTGCTTCCGAAGCCGGTGGCTGCCCTGGAGGTCGCGGACGCGCAGCGCACCTTCCCGTATCTCAACCTGCCGCACGCGGGCCCGTGAGGCGCCTGCTCCTGGTGGCCGGCGGAGCGGCGGCCGTGGCCGGGTGTGTGGCGGGACTGCTGTATCTGGGTCCCGCCGACGCCCCGCACCCGGCCGCCGCGCCGCGGGCCGGTGCCGCGCCCGCGGCCGCCGGCCTCGCGGTCGCCACCGCCCGCAGGCGCACGGAACGCGCCCCGGACGATCCGACGGCCTGGTCGGGCCTGGCACGTGCCGAGGCCGAAGAGGCCCGGGTCACCCTTGACGCGAGCCGTCTCGACGCCGCCGACGAGGCCCTGCGCCACTCCCTGGCCCTTCAGAAGACGGACAACTACGCCGCTGTGACGGGCCAGGGCCTGGTGGCCAACGCCCGCCACGCGTTCGCCGCCGGCCGCGACTTCGGGCTCCGTGCCACCCGGATGGCGCCCGACCGGGCGGACGGCTACGCCGTACTGGCCGACGCGCAGATCCAGCTCGGCGACTACCCGGCCGCCAGGGCCGCGGTGCAGCGCCTGCTGGACATCGCCCCGGCCGGGGCCGCGTACAGCAGGGCGGCATACGACCTGGAGACCAACGGCAGACCGAAGGACGCCGCCATCGCCCTGCAACGGGCCGTCGACAGCGCGTCCACGGCCGACGAACGAGCCTTTGCCCAGGCCAGGTTGGGTGAACTCGCCTGGTCGCAGGGTGCGGTGGACCGGGCGGAACGGCACTTCCGGCTCGCGGTCGATGCCGTGCCCGGTTACGCGTACGGAGAGTCCGGACTGGCCCGGGTGCGCGCGGTGCGCGGTGAACGGACGAAGGCCCTGGGCATGTATCAGGAGCTGACCGGGCGCGCGCCGCTGCCGCAGTTCCTCGCGGAGGCCGTCGAGTTGGGCGGCGGCGGAGCCTCTGTCCGGCCGGAGAAGGCAGCGCTGGACGCGCAGGTGCGGCTGCTGCGGGCATCGGGCGGTGCGGCCGATCCGCATCTCGCCCTGTACGTCGCCGACCACGGCGACCCGGATATCGCGGTGGAGCTCATGCGGGGTGAGTGGAAGCGCGCCCGGAGCGTCATCGTCGCGGATGCCCTGGGCTGGGCGCTGCACCGGGCGGGGCGCGACGCGGAAGCCGTCGGATACGCCCGCAAGGCCGCAAGGACGGGCTGGGGCAACGCGCTCTTCCGCTACCACCGGGGTGCGATCGAGCATGCGCTCGGGCTGCCCGATGGCGACCGGCACCTGCGCGAGGCGCTCGCCCTGAACCCGAACTTCTCCCCGTACCACGCACCGCTGGCGCGACGGCTGTTGAAGCAGACCTGAGGCCGGCGGAGGCCGGCCCGGACGAACGCCCCGGACGAACGCCCCGGACGAACGCCCCGGCCGGCCGTCGGCCGAACCCGAAGAGGACCGAGTCACCGAGTTGATGATGCGAACCGTTCGCGTACTGCCTGCCGCACTGCTTCTCTGCCTGGCCGCGGCGCCCGTGGCGGGCGCCGTCCCGGCAGCCCAACCCGCCCACCCACTGGGCAACTTCAGCCTGAACCACTACGACGGGCTCCGGCTCGCGCGGGACGGGATCACCGACACGGCCGTGGTCGACAGCGCGGAGATCCCCACCGCCCAGGACAAGGACGCGACCGACTCGGACGGGGACGGGGCGGTCTCCGCCGTGGAGGCCGCCGCCCGTGCGGGTGACCGGTGTGCGGCGCTCGCCGGACGGACCCGCGCGTCGGTGGGCGACGAGGCGGTGACCTGGCGGGCCGGGAGCAGCGCGCTGACGTACGGCAAGGGGGCGGCGGGTCTGCCCATCGCCAGGCTGACGTGCGCGCTCCGTGCCGACGCCGATCTCTCCGGGCCCGCCGACGTGACGTTCACCTCGGCGGCCGACGCCGGGCGGACCGGCTGGAAGGAGGTGACGGCGGTCGGCGGCGAGGGCGTGCGCCTGGTCAGTTCGTCGGTTCCGGCGCGGAGTTCGAGCGAGGTCCTGCGCCGCTACCCGTCCGGCGGGCAGCCGTTGGCCGTGGTGGCCGCGGAACTCCGTACGGAACCGGGTGCGGCCGGCGCCTCCGGGCCAGGCCGCCCCGGGGCCGCGCCGGCCGTGGACCGGGGCGCGATCCTCTTCCCGGCGCTGGAGGACCGGCTCACAGGGCTCACCTCGGACCGCGACCTGACGGTGCCGGTGGGGCTGTTCGCGGTGCTCCTCACGATGCTGCTCGGTGCCGGTCACGCGGCGTTGCCGGGGCACGCCAAACTGGCGGTCGCGGCCTGCCTGGCGCGCCGGGAGGGCGGCGTGCGGGCGGCGTTCGCGGTCGGTGCGACGGTGACGGCGACGCACACCGCGGGGGTGCTGGCCGTGGGGCTCGCGCTGACCGCGGGCGGCGGGTTCCTCGGGGAACGGCTGCTGGGCTGGCTGGGCGCGGTGAGCGGAGCGGTGATCGCCGTGCTGGGCGCGGGACTTGTGCGGACGGCGGTACGGGCGCTGAGGGCGGGGGGCGCGGAGGCGCACGAGCACGGACATGGGCACGAGCACGGACATGCGCACGAGCACGGACATGGGCACGGGCACGGGCACGGTGCGGGTGGGCATGCGCACGGGCATGCGCATGGCCACGGTGCGGGCGGGCACGTCCACGGGCATGGGGCCGGGGAGGTGGCGTCCCGGCGCAAGGGGCTGCCCGCGTTGCTCGGGGTCGGGCTGGCCGGCGGGCTGGTGCCGAGCCCGTCCGCGCTCGTCGTCCTGCTGGGTGCCATCGCGCTCAGCCGTACGTTCTTCGGCATCCTGCTGGTCATCGGCTACGGCGTGGGCATGGCACTCACCCTCACCTCCGCCGGGCTGCTGCTCGTCGGCGGCGGGAACAGGGTGGCCGCGCTGACCGAACGGCGGCTGCCCGGGCTGCGGCGCTACACCCCGTACGGGAGCGTGCTCACCGCGGTGGCCGTACTGGCGGTGGGCGTCGGCCTCGTGCTGCGCAGCCTGATCTGACTCAGCCGGACTTCGTGTACGCGAGGCTCTCGCCGGTGTCCGTGTTCGCGCGGCTCAGGGTGCCGTCCGGGAGCAGGGTGAGCGTGGTGGAGCTGCCCGGCGTGCAGGACGACATGGGCTCGCCGACCTTCACCGTGGAGGGGCCGATCCGGAGCGGGGCGTCGCCGGTGACGTCGTTCGTCAGATCCGCCTCGAAGACGCAGCGGTAGGTGCCGCCGTTGTCGGTCGGGCCCTGCGCGGTGAGGGTGAGGACGGCGTCGCCGGCCCGGCCCTGCCGGATGACGAGTTCGCGGGTGGAGTGGCCGACGGCGTTGTCGATGCTGCCGGACCAGGTGCCCAGGTAGGCCTTGGGGACGCCGCCCTCCCCGTCGCCGTTCTGCCCGTCGTCGGTGGACGGGGCCTGGCCGCCGTCGGGGGACGGGGAGCCGGAGCCGGTGGTGCCGTCCGTCGAGGGGGTGGTGGAGTGCGTCGGGGCGGCGGTGGTGCCGTCGCTGTCGTTCATGAGCGCGTAGACGGAGCCGCCGGCGCCTATCGCGACGAGCACCGCGATGGCTATGAGAGCGATGGTCGAGCCGGTCCTGCGGCGGGCGGGTTCGGGGGTGGGCTGCTGGGCGGCCGTCGGGTACAGCGGGCCGGGCGGTGGCGTGGTACCGAAGCCGGGCTGCTGCGGATAGCCGTACGCGTAGCCCTGGTTGGGGGGCTGCTGTTGCGGATGGCCGTACCCCTGGCCCGGGTAGGGCTGGACGGGCTGCTGCGGATAGCCGTACGCGGGGGTGGGCGTCCCGGGTGCCGGCGGGCCGGCGGCCGAGGTGGCGGCCGGGGGCCTGGGTGGCCGGCCGGCGGCCATGGTGGGGAGGGTGTGGGCGGTGTCCGGTGCGGGGCGCTCCGGCGGGGCGGGCGGTCCGGGGGTTGCCGGTGTGGCCGGGGCCGGAGGTGTGGCGGGTGTGACCGACGTGGCAGGTGTGTGCTCCGCGGCTGGGGTGTTCCGCGGCTGCGGGGTCGCGTCGGCCGGGGGCGGTGTGTCGTGCGGGGGCACCTCCTCCGGGTCCTCCGAGTCGAGCAGCCCCACCGCGTGGCGGCCGAGCTGGGCGAGGAGCGCGCCCGGCAGCCAGGGTTCCGAGGTGTTGTCCTCGGCCAGCCGGTCCAGGATCTCGTCGGTCGTCGGCCTGGACGCCGGGTCCTTGCGGAGGCACTCCTGGATCAGCTCCACGAGATCCACCGGTACTCCGGTCAGATCCGGGTCCTCCTGCGCGATCCGGAACAGCAGCGCGTGCACCCCGCTGGCCGCGGCGCCGAACGGGAGCCGGCCGGTCGACGCGTAGGCCAGCACCGTGCCCAGGCAGAACACGTCGCACGCCGTGGTCACCCGCTCGCCCCGTACCTGCTCGGGCGACATGAAACCGGGGGAGCCGACCAGGGCCCCGGTGCGGGTGAGACCGCCGTCGGTGACGGTCTCGAAGGCGCGGGCGATGCCGAAGTCGATGACCCGGGGGCCGTCGATGGTCAGCAGGATGTTGGAGGGCTTGAGGTCGCGGTGGATGACGCCGGCGGCGTGGATGGCGCGCAGGGCGTGCGCGAGACCGGTGCCGAGGATGTGGACCGAGCGCTCGGGCAGTGGGCCGTACGCACCCGGGGCGGGGCCGGCCGAGGTGCTGGTGCGGCCCGTGACGGTGGTCTGGAGGGAGGGGCCGGCGACGTATCCGGTGGCGACCCAGGGCACGGTGGCCTCGGTGTCGGCGTCCAGCACGGGGGCGGTCCAGGTGGAGCCGACCTGACGGGCGGCCTGCACCTCCTGCCGGAACCGGTCGCGGAACTCCTGCTGCTCGGCGAGCTCCTCGCGTACGAGCTTGATCGCGACGGTGCGGCCGCGGTCGGAGCGGGCGAGGTAGACCTGGCCCATGCCGCCTGCGCCGAGTCTGCCCAGCAGGCGGTAGGCGCCGATGCGTTGCGGATCGACGGAGCCGAGCTTTTCCATGGTCTGCAGTCCTCCCCCGTACGGCGACACGCCGGACGGGTCGAGAATAGCGGCGCGGTCGGCCCCGGCGGGGGGTGGTGGTCGGTCCGTGGCCGGGCCTTGTCCTCAATCGCCGGACGGGCTTGATTGTGCGGGCCTCCGCGAGGGTGTCCGGGGCGGGGGTCCGTCCTCAATCGCCGGACGGGCTGGGTTTGCCGGGCGTCCGTGATGGTGCGGCCCCATGCGGGGCGTCCCGTGTCCGGGGCAGGGGTTCCGTCCTCAAGCGCCGGACGGGCTTGGGGGCCGCGCGGGCCTGGGGTGTCCGCGTGGTTCGGGGTCCGGCGGGTGGGATTGCCGGGTGGGCCCGGGGCGGACCCGACATCCTGCCGAATCGGGCGGGCCACGGCATACAAGGTGGCCATACCGGGGCGCGTCCGGCGCGGCCTACGCTCGCCTCATGACCCCTCATCCCCCTCGTGCCGACTCCGCCGCCGGGGCAGCCGTGAAGGCCGCCGACCGTGCGCACGTGTTCCACTCCTGGTCCGCCCAGGGCCTGATCGACCCGCTCGCCGTCGCCGGCGCCGAGGGGGCGTACTTCTGGGACTACGACGGCAACCGCTACCTGGACTTCACCAGCGGCCTCGTCTTCACCAACATCGGCTACCAGCACCCCACCGTCGTCGCCGCGATCCAGGAGCAGGCGGGGAAGATGACGACCTTCGCGCCCGCCTTCGCCATCGAGGCGCGCTCCGAGGCCGCACGCCTCGTCGCCGAGCGCACCCCCGGCGACCTGGACAAGATCTTCTTCACCAACGGCGGCGCCGAGGCCGTCGAGAACGCCGTCCGGATGGCCCGGCTGCACACCGGCCGTACGAAGGTGCTCTCCGCCTACCGCTCGTACCACGGCGCCACCTCCACCGCGATCAACCTGACCGGTGACCCGCGCCGCTGGGCGTCGGACAACGGCTCGGCGGGCGTCGTCCGGTTCTGGGCGCCGTTCCTCTACCGCTCGCCGTTCTACGCGCAGACCGAGGCGGAGGAGTGCGCCCGCGCGCTCCAGCACCTGGAGGACACCCTCGCCTACGAGGGCCCCGCGACCATCGCCGCGATCATCCTGGAGACCATCCCGGGCACGGCCGGCATCATGACGCCGCCGCCCGGCTATCTCGCCGGTGTCCGCGAGATCTGTGACCGGTATGGCATCGTCTTCGTCCTCGACGAGGTGATGGCCGGCTTCGGGCGCACCGGCAAGTGGTTCGCCGCCGACCACTTCGACGTCACCCCCGACCTGATGACCTTCGCCAAGGGCGTCAACTCCGGCTACGTACCGCTCGGCGGCGTCGCCATCTCCGCGGAGATCGCCGCCACCTTCGAGACCCGCCCCTACCCGGGCGGGCTCACCTACTCCGGCCACCCGCTGGCCTGCGCCGCCGCCGTCGCCACGATCCAGGTGATGGAGGACGAGAAGGTCGTCGAGAACGCCGCCCACATCGGTGAGACGGTCCTCGGCCCGGGGCTGCGCGAGCTCGCCGGGAACCACCCGTCGGTCGGCGAGGTCCGCGGCCTCGGCGCTTTCTGGGCGCTGGAGCTGGTCCGTAACAAGGAGACCCGCGAGCCGCTCGTCCCGTACAACGCGACGGGCGGGGACAACGCCCCGATGGCGGCCTTCGGCGCGGCGGCGAAGAAGAGCGGGCTGTGGCCCTTCATCAACATGAACCGCACCCACGCCGTCCCCGCCTGCAACGTCACCGAGGCCGAAGCCAAGGAAGGTCTGGCCGCGCTCGACGCCGCACTGTCGGTGGCCGACGAGCACACCGTGTAGCACCGTCCGCGCACGGCGCCCCTCCCTCAGCGGGCCGGCCGGCCCGCTCGGTCTAAGGTGGCCGAAACCGAAACAGGGGGAGGGGCGGCATGCGCGCGAGTGGAGCTGTCACCCGCAGTACGCTGCGGCAGCAGATCGCGGACGCGCTGCGTGACGAAGTGCTCGCCGGGCGCCTGCAGCCGGGGCGGGAGTTCACCGTCAAGCAGATCGCCGAGCAGTACGGCGTCTCCGCGACGCCCGTCCGCGAGGCGCTGTTCGACCTCTCCGCGCAGGGACTGCTCGAATCCGATCAGCACCGCGGATTCCGGGTGCACCAGTTCACCGTCGCGGACTACCGGGCGATGGTCGAGGCCCGCGCCCTGGTCATGGACGGGGTCATCCGGGACGTGTTCCGCGGGCAGTCGCCGTCCCCGGCGCGGCAGACGGCCTACCGGGACGCGCTCGTCTCCGTGCGCCGCCGGTCCGAGGAGGCCGCCCGCGCGGCCCGCGGCGGTGACCTGGACATCCTCATCGGCTACGACCTGCGCTTCTGGCGGGAGCTGGGCGCCCTCGTCGGCAACACCTACATCAGCGACTTCCTGCACAGGCTGCGCGTCCAGGCCTGGGTGTTCGCCGTTCCCTATCTGCGCGGCGACGCGGACGTACGGGCCTGGCTCTGGAACGGGCACGCCGAACTCGTCACCGCGATCACCCACCGGGACCGCGAAGCGCTGCGCGCGGTGATCGACGCGTACAACGGCCACGCGCTCAGCTGGGCGGACCGGCTGGCGGCAGGCGAGCCGGCCGCCGCCGGAAGCGGACAGCGGACACCGACGGCGGAGGAGACCGCGGATCCCGCGCGTCCGGAGGGCTGACCGGCGCGGATCCCCGAAGTCGGTCATGGGGGAGCACTGTCCGCGATGTGCCGACCGCATTACGCTGTCCCGACCATCGCACGCATCCGTTGGAGAGCGAGACTTCGTGGCCTGTGACCTGTGGCTGGTCCCCCTCGTCGATGTGCTGTGCCACAGCCCCGACAACCCCTTCGCCGAAGAGATAGCCGTCTTCGACAAGGCGCTGGGTGAGGCAGGGCTGCCGCCCGTACCCGTCTACGCCTATATGCCGGGCCTCACCGGCGACGTGGCCCCCGTCGCGGGCTTCGACTACGACGCCCTGCACTTCCTGCGCCGCGCCTATCTGCTCCAGCTCAGCGGCCTCGCCGTCACCCCGGTGGACGAACTGGGCGGCGACTACGAGCAGTTGCTGGAGATGTTCGAGGCGACAGCCCTGCAGTCGCACCTGGTGTGGCACTACGACCACGCCGGGGCGTACGTCCCCCTGGACTTCCCCTCCCCGCTCACCAGCGACGACCTGCTGGAGGGCGGCGGCCCCCTCGGCTCCTCGCACGGGCTGCTGAGGGAGCTGGAGTTCGTCGCCCCGTCCATCGGCATCGACCCGGCCAACCCGCCGGCCGCCCCGCTGCCGCCCGCCGCCCCCACCGAGCTGGAGGAACCGGCCGTCCCGATCCCCTACGACGACAACCCCTTCGCCCGGGAGCGCCACGTCTGGCTCGGCCTGCACGCGGCGGTCACCCGCAGCCTCGCCCAGGGCTCAATGATCATCTTCAGCTGACGGGCGGGACGCCCGCCGGAGCCCCGCACCGGCCGGCGGTGATCACCGCCGGCCGCCGGTCATCGCGGGGACTCCGGCGGCCGCTGCCGCGGCATGTTCGGCCGGCCCATCGACTGCAGTGGGAACCGCCCCGGCTGCGCCCCCTGCTCCGCGCGCCCGCCGCCCGTGCCGCCGGAGACCAGCGCCTGCATCCCCATCGGTGCGGGACCGGCGCGGAACTCCACCATCCAGTCCGCGGTCTCGGACCGTACGAGCTCCGTGACGTCCTCCGAAAAGCGTCGCAGCACCCCGAGGCACCGCTCGGCAGCCTCGCTCGCCGTCCCTTCCGTCGGGCCGAGCACCTCCCGTACGCACTCCGAGGCCCAGTCGAACTGGAGCACCTGGAGCCGTCGCTGTACGGCCTGTGCCGTGGCGAGATTCCTTATCCAGCCGGAGGTCAGGCCGAAGTACCGGTCGCACGCCATGCACGCGGCGCCCAGCAGCAGCGACAGATAGCCCCAGCCCGCCGCGCCGTGCAGCGCTCCCGTCAGGTCGAGCAGCGGCAGGGCGGCGCCCGCGACCGCACCGGCCGCCGTCCCCATCCGCAGCAGTCTGGCCCCGCGCCGCTTCCACACCCGGTCGCCCAGATACCAGTCGGCGACGCGCAGCGCATCGGCCTCGACCCAGCGGTACAGCTCGTCGAGCCGCTGGGCCGGTTCGCCCCAGTCGCCGAGCGGGAACGGCGTGCCGGTCAGATCCCGGCCCTGCGTGCCGGAGCCCGTACCCGACGGAGCGGCGGAACCGGCCGGACCGGGCACACCGGAATCATTGCGGGGCGGCCCTTCGGGCTGCATCTCCGGCTGACTCACCGGGGTACTCCTCTGCATGCTGCATAGCGACGCGTGTTGCCGACCGCGTCCTCGACGATGGGCGGGATCTCTGCCCTCTGCTCACTGGCGCTGACTGCGACCGGCAGTGCCCCGTGCGTAACCTTGCGTGACGGTTGGTGCACGTGCGCGTGCCGGGACGCATGCCCTTCCTACCGCCGAATGGTGGGCCGCGGGGTCGAAATCGCGGTATTCCCGGGTGCGCAGGGCCTGTGATCAGGTATAGGAGTCACGCCATCGCTGACTCGATCTCACTCGAAAGAGTTGCTCGTCAGTGGGTGGGGCGAGCCGCCCGGGGACCACGTAGGCTCGGCTTACCGAAACATTTGTCGTCGAAATGCCTGGAGTGACCGTGATTCCCGGTGGTGGTCAGCCCAATATGCAGCAGCTGCTGCAGCAGGCCCAGAAGATGCAGCAGGACCTCGCCGAGGCCCAGGAGGAGCTGGCGAGGACCGAGGTCGACGGTCAGGCGGGAGGCGGTCTGGTCAAGGCGACCGTGACCGGTTCCGGCGAGCTGCGCGGTCTCGTGATCGATCCGAAGGCGGTGGACCCCGAGGACACCGAGACGCTCGCGGACCTCGTCGTCGCCGCGGTCCAGGCGGCGAACGAGAACGCGCAGGCGCTCCAGCAGGCGAAGCTGGGCCCGCTCGCCCAGGGCCTGGGCGGCATGCCCGGGCTCCCCTTCTGAAGCCGGCCGCACCCCTCCTGTGCCCTTCTGACCAAGGGCATACCCAAGAAGGTACGCACCCCCTACGGTACGTACCACGACCCGGCCGACCAGGCGCAGGAAAGGCTTTCCGTTGTACGAAGGCGTGGTTCAGGAGCTCATCGACGAGTTGGGCAGGCTGCCCGGCGTCGGTCCCAAGAGCGCGCAGCGGATCGCCTTCCACATCCTGCAGGCGGAGCCCACGGATGTGCGCCGCCTCGCCCATGCCCTCCTGGAGGTCAAGGACAAGGTCCGCTTCTGTGCGGTCTGCGGCAACGTGGCCCAGGAGGAGCAGTGCGGGATCTGCCGCGACCCGCGCCGTGATCTGACGGTCATCTGTGTCGTCGAGGAGCCGAAGGACGTCGTCGCGATCGAGCGGACCCGCGAGTTCCGGGGCCGTTACCACGTCCTGGGCGGGGCGATCAGCCCCATCGAGGGCGTCGGTCCGGACGATCTGCGCATCCGCGAGCTGCTGGCCCGGCTGGCCGACGGCTCGATCACGGAGCTGATCCTGGCGACCGACCCCAACCTGGAGGGCGAGGCCACCGCGACGTACCTGGCGCGGATGGTCAAGCCGATGGGCCTGCGGGTCACCCGGCTGGCCAGCGGTCTGCCGGTGGGCGGCGACCTGGAGTACGCGGACGAGGTCACGCTCGGCCGCGCCTTCGAAGGGAGGCGCCTGCTCGATGTCTGACACCGGCCCGGCCCCTCACGACGGCCTTATGTTCAGCGCAGCTATGTTCTACTCACCGTCTCCGACCGCGCCCACGGGAGGTCCTCTCGATGTCTGACGCCACGCTGAACACTGTGACCCAGGACCCCGACGACTTCGCGGTTCAGATCGCCGACCAGATCAAGACGTTCATCGTCGCGGTCACCGAGGTGTCCAAGGTCGACGAGCCGGAAGAAGCGGTTCCGGTACTGCTGCTCCAGGTCTCCCAGCTCCTGCTGGCCGGTGGCCGGCTGGGCGCCTACGAGGACATCCTCCCGGACGAGCGCTACGAACCCGACCTGGGCGCCGAACCGGACGCGGACGGTCTGCGCGAGCGCTTCGCGGCCCTGCTGGAGCCGATCGACGTCTACTCCGAGGTCTTCGACCCGTACGAGCCCCGCAAGGCCCCGGTCCCGGCCCGGATCTCCGACGACCTGGCCGACCTGGTCACGGACCTGCGCCACGGCCTGGCCCACTACGAGGAGGACCGCACCACCGAGGCGCTGTGGTGGTGGCAGTTCTCCTACTTCTCCAACTGGGGCTCCACCGCCTCCGCCGCCCTGCGCGCCCTCCAGTCCCTGATCGCCCACATCCGGCTGAACCAGCCCCTCCAGGCGCTCGACGGTCTGGACACCGACCAGGACGCCGGCGACGACGACCTGGCCGAGGAGGCCGGCCGTGTGATGGTCGAGGAGATCGCGGGACCGCTGGGGCTGCGGCCGGTCAAGTAGCGGACGGCCGGCGCCGGTCGCACCGTGCGGCCGGTCCGTGTCGGCGAAGGGCATCCCGGTGCCGGGCGTGTGGGCTGGGACACAAACGGGAGTGCCGAGGCGATCGGCGGGCAGCAGCCTCGTACGAGCAGTTCGGAGCGACACGCCGATGATCACGTGGTGAGCGGGACATCTCAGCATGCGATATCAGCGAGGCGTTTCCGGACTGCTCGTTAAACTGAGCCGACCGCAGCAATGAAGTGAGCGAGGAGCGCACGTGGGCCTTGTCGTGCAGAAGTACGGGGGTTCCTCCGTAGCCGATGCCGAAGGCATCAAGCGCGTCGCCAAGCGAATCGTCGATGCCAAGAAGAACGGCAACCAGGTGGTTGTCGTGGTGTCAGCGATGGGCGACACGACGGACGAGTTGATCGATCTCGCGGGGCAGGTGTCCCCGATCCCGGCCGGGCGCGAGTTCGACATGCTGCTGACCGCCGGGGAGCGGATCTCGATGGCCCTGCTGGCCATGGCGATCAAGAACCTGGGCCACGAGGCCCAGTCGTTCACCGGTAGCCAGGCCGGTGTCATCACCGACTCGGTCCACAACAAAGCACGCATCATCGATGTGACGCCGGGCCGTATCCGTACGGCGCTGGACGAGGGGAACATCGCGATCGTCGCGGGGTTCCAGGGTGTGTCCCAGGACAAGAAGGACATCACCACCCTCGGCCGCGGCGGGTCCGACACCACCGCTGTCGCTCTCGCGGCCGCGCTGGACGCCGAGGTCTGTGAGATCTACACCGATGTGGACGGTGTCTTCACCGCCGACCCGCGGGTCGTCAAGAAGGCCCGGAAGATCGAGTGGATCTCCTTCGAGGACATGCTGGAGCTGGCGGCGTCCGGTTCCAAGGTGCTGCTGCACCGGTGCGTGGAATACGCACGCCGTTACAACATTCCGATCCACGTCCGCTCGTCCTTCTCGGGACTGCGCGGGACCTGGGTCAGCAACGAGCCGCAAGGGAACCAGCAGGTGGAGCACGCGATCATCTCCGGAGTCGCCCATGACGTCTCCGAGGCCAAGGTCACCGTCGTCGGCGTGCCCGACAAGCCGGGCGAGGCCGCCGCGATCTTCCGTACGATCGCGAACGCCGAGGTCAACATCGACATGGTGGTGCAGAACGTCTCCGCCGCGTCCACCGGTCTGACCGACATCTCGTTCACGCTCCCGAAGTCCGAGGGCCGCAAGGCCATCGACGCCCTGGAGCGCAACCGTGGTGCCATCGGCTTCGAGTCGCTGCGCTACGACGACCAGATCGCCAAGATCTCCCTGGTCGGCGCCGGTATGAAGACCAACCCCGGTGTCACGGCGGGCTTCTTCGAGGCGCTGTCCGACGCGGGCGTCAACATCGAGCTGATCTCGACCTCCGAGATCCGTATCTCGGTGGTCACCCGTGCCGACGACGTGATCGAGGCCGTGCGCGCCGTGCACTCCGCCTTCGGTCTCGACAGCGACTCCGACGAGGCAGTCGTGTACGGGGGCACCGGCCGATGACAGCACGCCGCCCTTCGCTCGCGGTCGTCGGCGCGACCGGGGCGATCGGCGGCGTCATGCTCCAGATCCTTTCGGAACACGCGGATGTCTGGGGCGAGGTGAAGCTCATCGCCTCGCCGCGTTCGGCCGGCGGCAAGCTGGTCGTGCGCGGTGAGGAGACCGAGGTCCTCGAACTCTCCGAGGACGTCTTCGACGACGTGGACGTGGCGCTGTTCCTGGCACCCGACGAGGTGTCCGCGCGCTGGGCGCCGCTCGCCGCATCCAAGGGCGCGGTCGTCATCGACGACTCCGCGGCCTTCCGGACGGACGGCGACGTCCCGCTCGTCGTCCCCGAGATCAACCCCCACGCGGCCAGGATCAGACCGCGTGGCATCGTCGCGAGCCCCAACTGCACGACCCTGGCGCTGATCGTCGCGGTCGGCGCACTGCACGCCGAATTCGGGCTGCAGGAGCTCGTGGTGTCCTCGTACCAGGCCGTCAGCGGGGCGGGGCGCGACGGCGTCGCCGTGCTGCGCGAGCAGCTGTCGATGGTGGCCGGTACCGAGCTGGGCACGAAGCCGGGCGATGTGCGCCGGGTCGTGGGGGACACCGACGGCGGCCCGTTCGCCGCGCCCGTCGCCCTCAACGTCGTGCCGTGGGCCGGGACGGACGCCGGGGACGGCTGGTCGTCCGAGGAGCTGGCCATCCGCGACGAGTGCCGCAAGATCCTCGATCTGCCGAGCCTTCGGGTGGCGGCGACCTGCGTCTACGTACCCGTGATCACCGCCCACTCGATGTCCGTGCACGCCCGCTTCGAGAACGAGGTCGCGGTCGACCGGGCGCACGAGATCCTGGCGACCGCCCCCGGGGTGGTGCTCTACGACAGCCCGGGCGCGGGGGACTTCCCGACCCCGTCCGATGTGGTGGGCACCGATCCCACCTGGGTCGGCCGGGTCCGCCGGTCGATGGACGACCCGAGAGCCCTCGAACTCTTCGTCTGCGGCGACAACCTGCGCAAGGGTGCCGCACTGAACGTGGCCCAGATCGCCGAATCGGTGGCCGCCGAATTCATCGCGTCCTGATTTTTTCGGGTCCCGATCGAACCTGTTTTGTATGTTCTGTGAATGCGCTGTGAGCAAGTTGCTGGTCTGAACCTCTTGAGCTGGGGCGTTGCGGTGTCCGACGATGACCTTTCGGTCCGCTGCAACCGCCGGTCGGGCGGCACGCGTCTAAGCGGTCATTCCTTGCGCGGCCGAGCGCACATTCAGGGCATTTGGGGAAGAGCGGTTACGTATGAAGGCATTTCGCATGGTGTCAAACGCGGTGCCGTATGCGTACAACCCTGACGGGGGGAAACGTGTCCAACTGGCGTGGCAGAGGTACTCGATATCACAGTGGTGGGCCCCTTGCGCGGCGCTTCGGTGCGACCGCTCAGACGGCCCCGCGCGCCCGGCGGTATGCCGGTGATCGCGCCCATGCCCGCTGCGCGCCCGGCGGGGCTGCCGTCACAGCGCGAGGGCGCTGACGAGAGCGTGGCAGCCGGAACTACCGTTGACCATCTCACCGAGACCTATCGCGCCCACTACCGTTCGCTGCTCGGCCTCGCGGCCCTGCTGCTGGACGACACGGCGTCCTGTGAGGACGTCGTGCAGGAGGCGTTCATCCGCGTGCATTCGGCGCGCAACCGGGTACGGGAGCCCGAGAAGACACTCGCGTATCTGCGCCAGACCGTCGTCAATCTCTCCCGCTCCGCGCTGCGACGCCGCATCCTCGGGCTGAAGCTGCTCTCCAAGCCCATGCCGGACATGGCGAGCGCGGAGGAGGGCGCGTACGACCGGCTGGAGCGGGACGCGCTGATCAAGGCGATGCGCGGGCTGCAACGGCGCCAGCGGGAGGTGCTGGTGCTGCGCTACTTCGCGGACATGACCGAGGCGCAGGTCGCCACGACCCTGGGGATATCCCTGGGCTCGGTGAAGGCGTACGGTTCCCGCGGCATCGCGGCGCTGCGCGTGGTGATGGAGGCGCAGGCATGAGCCGGCGCGACGACCACGGGCACGGGCGCGACGGCGGGGACGGACCCCGGCACGTGCCGTCGCTCGGACATCGGACTGACCGGACTGACCGGACTGGAAACGGAATTGTGAACCACGGGCCGGACAGCACTCCGGGCACGGACCACGACGACACGGAACCGGGCGCGCGGCCGGCCGATCTCTTCGGCAGCGGCACCACCGGCACCGGTCTCGGTTTCGGTCTCCACGAAGGTGCGGATGCCGACGAGGACGTGCTGCGCCGGATGATGCGCGGCGCCGTGCAGGGCCTCGAACCCAGCGACGGCAGCCTCGACCTCCTGCACCGGGCAGTGCCCGCCCGCCGGGCCCGGCGGCGCCAGGCGCTCGTCGGCGCAGCGGCCGCGGCGCTGCTCATCGGTACCGCGGTCCCCGCCTTCGTCCACGTCGCCAACTCCGAGGGCTCGAACACCGCCAGTCCCGCCGTCGCCGGTCATGGCGAGCAGGCACAGGGCGGCAGCGGTGAGGAGCCCGGCCCCGGTTCCGGCGGTGCGAACGACAGTGGTGGCGGCGACGGACAGGACGGCGCCGGTCAGGGCCTTCCCGACAGCTCGGCCGGCCCGTCCGTCAGCAGCGGCCAGGGCCTGGAGGGCGAGGCGGCAGGCAGCTCCGCCGACCCCGCCGTCAGTGCGGCGGCCGACATGCCGGCCTGCGATCCCGCCCAGCTCGGCGTCGCCTCCGCCACGACCGGCGCGGCCGGTGCCGACGGCACGGTGTACGGAACGTTCCGGATCGCCAATGTGTCCAGCGCGAACTGCTCGGTGAGCAGCGGTGGCACGGTGGGCTTCCAGGCGATGGGTGCGGCGGACCCGGGCAAGATCGCGGTCGTCCGGCACACCCCGGGGGACGCGGCGTCCGGACTGCCGGATCCCGCCTCGGAGGAGGCGACGATACTGCTGAAGCCCGACATGGCGTACGAGGTGCAGTTCGCCTGGGTGCCGCGTGACACCTGTCCGACGACCGGCGGTTCGCCTTCCCCGTCACCGACGGAGGGCGCGGGGGGCAATGCCGGCGGCTCGGCCGGATCCAGTACGGGCAGCGGTACCGGGGACACCGAAGCGGGTGCGGAGACGCAGTTCGGCAGCGAGGACGGGGGCGGCACGGCGCAGGGCAGTGTCTCCGTGATGCACACCCCGGAACCGGGGGCGCCGGTCGCCGAGGCGAAGATCAGCAACGCCTGTGCGGGCACGATCTACCGGACGGGCGCGCTGGAGCCCTCGTCATAGGGACGCGACGAGTCGTCCGAGCCGGCCGGCACACCGGCATCGGGTTCCGTACGGGCCTTCGGGCCGGGCTCGGCGTCGGCCTCCGGGCCGGGCTTCGTGGCAGCGGCCTCCGCATCGGCGACGAGGCCCAGGCGCACGTCCCGGACGGCTTCGGCCTCGCGCCGGACCAGCCTGAACCACATGAAGAGCACGAACGCCGCGAAGACGAACCACTCGCACAGGTAGCCGAGATTCTGGAAGGCCTTCAGATCGAGCCCGGTGCCCTGCGCCACGGCGGCCGGTACGGGACGCAGCGCGGTGGCGGCCTTTCCGCCCGCGGACTCCGCCGAGGACGTGCCGCCCGTGCCGGTGGCGGACTTCGTGCCGGTGTCGGACTTCTGCAGCGTCACCCATGCGTCGTACACGTCGTACGGCACGAGGTTGACGAGTGACGCGGCGCTGATCATGCCGACCTGGCCGTCGGGGAGCCCGCCCGTGGCGTCGACCCCGGTGGTGGCCGCGTTCTCCGAGGCCTGGAGGTCGCCGGTCACGGTGACGGTTCCGGCCGGTGCGGCCGGCACCGAGGTGTGTCCGGCCTTCCCGGGCAGCCAGCCCCGCACCACGGGCAGTGCCTTGCCGCCGTCGGTGCGCAGCATCCCCACCACGTAGAAGCCGTCCCGTTCGTCCAGCTTCCGGCCGGGCACCAGGAACTGGTCGGCGTACCGGCCGGTCGCGGTGGCGGGACGGCCGGAGGTCACCGTGTCGACGGGCAGCAGCTCGTCGAGCGGCTCGGCGGCCCTCGTGCCGGGGGCGGGCTGCTTGTCGGCGGCCTCGTGCGTCTGCACGCGGTCCTCGAAGCGGCCGAGCTGCCAGGTGCCCATGAAGATGCAGAACGGGATGGCCAGCACGGCGAAGAGGTTGATCCCCCACCATCGCGGGGTCAGCAGGAACCGGTACACCCCTCCACGGTACGGTCCCCGCTCCGGGCGGCCGGAGCGGGGGCACCCGTGGAGCCGTCCTTTATCGGGCCCCTACGCGGTCGCGCGGCCCGGGTGCGCCACCGCCTGCTCGGAGCCGCCGCCCGGGTGCGCCACTGCCTGCTCGGAGCCGCCGCCCGGCGTCCCCAGGTGGCGGGCGGCGAAGCCGAGCTCCAGGCGCACCTGCTTGATCCGCTCCTCCACGACGAGCGAGCCGTGACCCGCGTCGTACCGGTAGACCTCGTGCACCGCGTCGCGGTCCTTCAGCCGGTCCACGTAGTTCTCCACCTGACGGATCGGGCAGCGCGGGTCGTTGACACCCGCCGAGATGTAGACCGGGGCCCGTACGGCGTCGACGTACGTCAGGGGCGACGAGGCCTCGAAGCGCTCGGGCACCTCCTCCGGCGTCCCGCCCAGCAGGGTGCGGTCCATCGCCTTCAGGGCCTCCATCTCGTCGTGGTACGCCGTGACGTAGTCCGCGACGGGGACGGCGGCCAGGCCCAGGGCCCAGTCCCCGGGCTGCGTACCGATGCCGAGCAGCGTCAGATAGCCGCCCCAGGAGCCGCCCGCCAGGACCAGCTTCGCCGGATCGGCGAGGCCGGACTTCACCGCCCACTCCCGCACCGCGGCGATGTCCTCCAACTCGATCAGGCCGACCCGGTGCTTGAGCGCGTCCGTCCAGGCGCGGCCGTAGCCGGTCGAGCCGCGGTAGTTGACCCGGACGACCGCATAGCCGTGGTCCACCCAGGCGGCGGGGCCGCTCGCGAAGGCGTCGCTGTCGTGCCAGGTCGGGCCGCCGTGGATCTCGAAGACGGTCGGGAACGGGCCCTCGGCCGGGGCCGCGGGCCGCTGGACGAGTGCGTGGACACGGCCTCCGGGCCCGTCCACCCAGACGTCCTCGACCGGCACGGACCCAGGAGCCTTCGCGCCCGGCGGGTCGAGCACCACCGCACCGGTTGTGGAGCGGACGACGGGCGGCTCGGCGGCCGACGACCAGAGGTACTCCACCGTGCCGTCCGGGCGGGCGGTGGCCCCCGAGACCGAACCGGTGGGCGTCTCCACCCGCACCAGGGTGCCGTCGCCCGCCGCCGGCCCGTACCGCCACAGCTCGCTGCGGGCCTCGAAGCCGTGCTCGATCAGCAGCGCGGAGCCGTCCGGATACCACTCGGCGCCCACATCGCCGGGCAGCTCGATGGCGAGATCCGTCTCGGTTCCCGCCACCGGGTCCCAGATCATCGGCTCCCAGCGGCCCCGCCGCTGATGCCCGACCAGCAGCCGGGTGTCCCCCGCCACCGGGGCGAAGCCGAGCACCGCCAGGCCCAGCTCCTTCGTGCCCGACTCGGTGTCGTCCAGCTCGGCGACCGTGCTGCCGTCGGGCCGCACCACACGCAGGGCGGAGTGCATGGCGTCACCGTGCTCGGTGTGCTCCAGCGCGATCAGCGTCCCGTCGTGGGAGAGGTCGCCGACCCCGGCCGACTCGCGGTGGCGGTAGATCTCCACGGGCGCCGCCCCGGGCCGCACGATGTGGACCGTCGTCCCGTCCTCGTCCGTCGAACGGCCCACCACCGCCGTCCCGTCCCGGCCGATCGCGAGCCCGGCCGGGTAGGAGGCATCGAGGCCGGGGGCCGCCGGCTCGTCCTTCGCGGCCTCGCCGTCACCCTCACCGCGGTGGAAGGGCCGGCGCATCCACACCCCGAATTCGTCGCCGTCGGTGTCGTCGAACCACCAGATGGCCTCGCCGTCCGGAGTCAGCACGCCGTCCGTCGTCCCGTTGGGCCGGTCGGTCACCTGGCGCTGCTCACCGGTGGCCCGGTCCCAGGAGTACAGCTCGTACGTCCCCGTCGCGTTGGAGACGAACAGGGCGCGGTCCGGCGCGTCCTCCGCCCAGTCGGGCAGGGACACCCGGGGAGCCCGGAAACGCTGCTCCCACTCCGGCACGGAATCGGTCGTCGAACCAGTGGTCTCAGTCATGCCCCCCATTCTGCGCCGGTCCGCCGACAATCCGTTCGCCCCGTCCGCAGCCTGTGGATAACCTCGCGGTCATGCATGCACCGATACCCGCCGACTGGCGCGAGGCCAACCGCGCGATGTGGGATGAACGTGTGCCCATCCATACCGGCAGTGACTTCTACGATCTGGACTCCTTCCGCGCGGGCAAGGACTCGCTGCGCGCCTTCGAGCTGGCGGAGGTCGGGGACGTGACCGGCCGCTCGCTGCTGCACCTGCAGTGCCACATCGGGCTCGACACCCTGTCCTGGGCCCGGCACGGCGCCGCCCAGGTCGTCGGCCTCGACTTCTCCGAGCCGGCCGTCGAGACCGCCCGCTCGCTCGCCCGGGACCTGGGGTTCGGCCCCGACCGGGCGGCGTTCGTCGCCGCCGACGTCCACGATGCGGCGGAGGCCGTCCCGGACTCCTCGTACGACATCGTCTACACCGGTGTCGGTGCGCTGAACTGGCTGCCCGACATCGACCGCTGGGCCGAGACGGCGGCCTCGCTCGTCGCGCCCGGGGGCTTCCTCTACCTGGCGGAGTTCCATCCGTTCACCGACTGCCTCGACGACGAGAGCGGTGAACGGATCGTGCACGACTACTTCAGCCGGGACGCCTGGGTGGACGAGACGCCCGGCACGTACGCGGACTTCGACGCGGCCACCGTCCACAACCGCAGCGTCGAATGGCAGCATCCGGTGGGCAGTGTGGTCTCGGCCCTGGCCGCGGCCGGGCTGCGGATCGAGTTCCTGCACGAGCACGACGCCTCGCTCTTCGCCCGCTTCCCGGCGCTGGAGCGGCAGCCGGACGGCTGCTACCGCTTCCCGGCGGACCGGCCGCGCATCCCGCTGATGTACTCGGTCAGGGCGAGCCGGCCGGAGCGGCTCGGCTGAGGGCGGTCCGCGGGGCGACTGTCAGTGGTGGGGTCCAGACTCGAAACATGACCACGACTGCTGATCCGCGTGCCACGGTCGAGCGCTACTGGGCCGCGGCCGACGCCCGTGACTGGGACACCTTCGCGACCACGCTCGCCGACGAGGTGCTGTACGACCTGCCGCAGACCCGGGAGCGCATGCGCGGCAAGGAGCGGTATCTGACGTTCAACCGGGAGTATCCGGGGGACTGGCGGGTGCGTGTCGAGCGGATCGTCGCCGACCGTGACGGGAGCCAGGCCGCGGCCCGCACGCTGTTCACGGTCGGGGAGCAGGAGCTGTACGCCGTCCACTTCTTCACGTTCGACGCGCAGGGGCTGATCAGCGGGATAACGGATTTCTGGCCCGAGCCGTACGAGCCCCCGGCGGGCCGGGAGCATCTCGTCGAGCGGTACTGAGCACGGCAGCGGCCCGGCAGGGCCTCGGATGTGGGGCTCCGGGGCCGCTGCCGCGCCACCGTACTGCCTTCTGCGGTTCTGCGGTTCCTGCGGGAGGCTGCGGTTCCTGCGGTGCTACGCGGCCGAGCTGAAGGCCGGCAGATAGCCGCCCGACTGTCCCTCGGCCTTGGGGTGGTAGGAGTTCTCGACGGGGATCGAGACGCTGTGGAGCCACGGGTCGCCGGAGCACAGCTCGTGCCCGGTGAACTCGTCCGCGACGCCGGAGAAGGTGAATCCCGCGTCGGCCGCCTGCTTGGCGATGACGCCGTTCATCACGTCGGACGCGTTGTTGATGGCCGTGCGCTCCGCCTCAGTGAGCCCGGCGATGCAGCTTCCGCCGATCTCGTAGAAGCGCGGGTAGCCGAGCACCACGACATGCGCCTGCGGGGCCTTCGAGTGGATGGACCCGTAGAGCGAGCTCAGTCCGGACGGCAGCGAGCTGTTCATCTGCGAGACGGCCGAGTCGACACTGGCCAGGCAGGCGGCCTCGCCGGACAGCACACAGTCCTGCATGACATCGGCGAACCCGACGTCATTGCCGCCAGCGGTCACGCTGACCAGCGAGGTCGACGAGGTCAGCGCACCGAGCTGGCCGCTCGCCACCGAGCCGGTGGTGGCGCCCGAACAGGCGACGAAGTCGAACGAGGACGGCGAGTTCGCCGCCGCCCAGAGGTAGGCGTAGGCGTGGGTGCTGCGACGGCAGTCACCGCTGTCGGAGAGATAGTCTCCCGCGCCGACGCCGGACGAGTACGAGTCGCCGAGGGCGACGTACCCGCCGGCGGCGGCCGGGGAGGTTGCCGAGGCCGGCTGGGCGATGCCCAGAGCGGCCACGGCGGCGAGGACCAGAGTGGATGCGGACGCCCAGATTCTCCGTACTGACATAGCTGTCAGCCCTCCGAAGTGTGGGGGGTGGGTGGGGGGTTGATGGAGCGTCACCTGTTGTAGCAGCTTCTGGTACCAGTCGGTAATAGGCAGGCGGGAACCCGCCGGAATTGCCCGAATGATCGTTCGACGCTCGTAGCTCCGCGCGTAGATAAACCTCGAACTCCCCCCGAAACAAGGTGTTTATGACGATCCGATCGTCACTTCGCAGGTGGGCGTGCGAGAGCTGCGCGCATGCTCTTCATACGGATTGGGGGCGCCGGGAGAAGCCTCAGCGCACGCCGCCGCGCACACTGCTGCGTCCGACGACGGCGCCCGCCCGGTCGATGCAGATGACATCGACGGCGACCGGCGCGCCCCGCAGTACCGACAGCGCCTCGTCCCGTGCCGCCGCGGCCACCAGATCGCCGAGCGGGACGCCGCGTGCCAGGCAGGAACGGAGGGCGGCGAGACCGGTGTTGGCGGCAGCCACCTCGGTCACCAGGGCCTCGTCGGCGCCGCCGTGGCCGGCCAGCCCGGCGAGGAAGGCCGGATCGACCTGGGAGCGGCCCGAGTGCAGGTCGAGATGGCCGGCGGCGAGCTTCGACAGCTTGGCGAAGCCGCCGCAGACCGTGAGCCGTTCCACCGGATGGCGGCGCACGTACTTCAGGACAGCGCCCGCGAAGTCACCCATGTCCAGCAGGGCGATCTCCGGCAGCCCGTACTCGGACACCACGGTCTTCTCCGAGGTCGATCCGGTGCAGCCCGCCACATGGGTCTGCCCGGCGGCCAGGGCCACGTCCACACCGCGGCGGATCGAGTCGATCCAGGCCGAACAGGAGTAGGGCACCACCACCCCCGTCGTCCCCAGGATCGACAGACCGCCCAGGATGCCGAGCCGCGGATTCCAGGTGGAGCGGGCGATCTCCTCGCCGTCGTCCACCGAGAGCGTGATCTCCACGTCCCCCGTGCCGCCGTGTGCCGCGGCGACCTGCCCGATGTGCTCGCCCATCATCCGGCGCGGCACCGGATTGACCGCGGGCTCACCGACGTCGAGCGGCAGCCCGGGCAGCGTGACCGTACCCACACCGGGGCCGGCTCTGAACACCACACCCGAGCCGGGCGGCAGCGTCCGCACGGTCGCCCGGACGAGGGCGCCGTGCGTCACGTCGGGGTCGTCGCCCGCGTCCTTGACCACCCCGACGGTCGCCGCGTCCTCGCTCAGCTCCTCCACCGCGAGCGCGAAGGCCGGGGTCTGCCCGCCGGGCAGCGTGATCGTGACCGGGTCGGGAAAGTCACCGGTCAGCAGGGCCGTGTACGCGGCGGTGGTGGCCGCTGTCGCACAGGCACCGGTCGTCCAGCCGGGGCGCAGGCCGGTGTGTTTGAGTTGGGCGCCGCGTCCGCCCGACGGCTCACCCATGGAGGGACCCGATGCACGTACTCGTACTCGGCGGGACCGCCGAGGCACGGCAGCTGGCCGGGCTCCTGGTGGCGGCGCTGCCCGCGGGTTCCCGGGTGACCAGTTCGCTGGCCGGCCGGGTGACGGGTCCGAGGCTGCCGCCCGGCGAGGTGCGCGTCGGCGGCTTCGGCGGCGCCGGGGGCCTGGCCGCATGGCTGCGTACGCACCAGGTGGACGCGCTCATCGACGCCACCCATCCTTTCGCCGGGACGATCAGTTTCCACGCGGCCGCCGGTGCCGCTGCCGCCCATGTTCCTCTCCTCGCGCTGCGCCGCCCGAGCTGGGTGCCCGGCGACGGCGACGACTGGCACCCGGCCGGCTCCCTGGCCGGGGCCGCCGAGGCGCTGCCCGCGCTGGGCACGCGGGTCTTCCTGACGACGGGACGGACGGGAATCGCCGCGTTCGCGGGGCTGGACGAGCTGTGGTTCCTGGCCCGGTCGGTCGAGGCCCCGGAGCCGCCGTTCCCGGCCCGCGTCGAGCTCCTGCCGGCCCGCGGCCCCTTCACCCTGGACGGGGAGCGCGAGCTGATCCGCCGCCACCGCATCGACGTCCTGGTCACGAAGGACAGCGGCGGCGCCGCCACCGCCCCCAAGCTCGCCGCGGCCCGTGAGGCCCGGATCCCGGTGGTCGTGGTGCGCCGCCCGCCGGTACCGCCGGGTGTGCCGGTGGCCGCCACACCGGAAGGGGCCCTCGGCCTGCTGCGCGAACGCCTGGGCCTCGGGACCTGAGGGCGGGCCCTTGTTCGCAGGCTCTACGCGTGGTCCGCCATTCGCAGGTTCTACGCGTGGTCCGCCCGGGGCGCGGGCCCGAACCGGACCGTGACGGTCAGGCCGCCGTCCCGGTTGGCCCGGCTGGTGACCGTGGCCAGATGGGCGTGGGCGATCGACTCGACGATGGAGAGTCCGAGGCCCGCCCCTTCGCCGGTGGCGGGCCGGCGTTCCTGCGCGCGGTGGAACGGCTCGAAGAGCCGGTGCACGGAATCGGAGGGGATCCGGGGACCGGTGTTGGTCACTTCCAGGGCGCCCGAGCGGGTACGGACGAGGACGGTGCCGCCGGGGTGGTTGTAGCGGACGGCGTTGATGAGCAGGTTGCGTACGAGGTGTTCGAGAAGGACGTCGTCGCCCCGCACGGTCAGCGGTGCGCCGTCCGTCCGGACCGTGACGTCCGCCTCGGCCGCTTCGTCGGTGAGTGCGGCCACGACCCCGGCGACGGTGCCGTCCAGCGCGACGGGCTCGTTGCGTTGCAGCCCCTGGTCGGAGGCGGCGAGGAGGAGCAGTTCCTCGATGAGGTGTTCGCTGTTGTCGGCGACCTGGATGAGCTTGGTCCTGATCTCGGAGACCCGCTCCGGGGTGGGGCGGCCGGAGAGTCCGATCTCGGCGGCGGCCCGCTGCACGGCGAGAGGGGTGCGCAGTTCGTGTGCCGCGTTGGCGGCGAACCTCTGCTGGGCGGAGACGAGTTGTTCGATGCGGCCGAGCATCGCGTCGAAGGTGTCGGCGAGCTCCTTGAGTTCGCCGGGCGGCGCCTTCAGCGCGATGCGTTCGTGGAGGTTCTCGCCGGACAGCCGCCGGGCGGTCGACGTGATCACACCGACGGGCCGCAGCACGCGCCCGGCCATCCACCAGGCCAGCGCGATGGACAGGACGGCGAAGCAGAGGAGAGCGATCCCGGAGACGGTGAGCAGCCGGTTGAGGGCGGCGTCCTCGGCCGCGCTGCTGATCTCCCGGGTGATTGCGAGGGCGGGGACATGCCGGCCGGGCGCCACTGCGGACGGCGACGCGGACGGTGCGGGGGAGGCGGACTGCGCCGGGGCGGCGGAGCGGCCCGGGGACGCGGTGGCCCAGCCGTCGGGCAGCTCCGACGCGGGCACGGTGGTGGCCAGGGCGGTGGAGATGCTGGTGCCGAGCCCCTCGCTGACGAGCAGGTACACCAGTCCGGTCAGGATGGCCCCGGCCAGCACGAGAAGCCCGCCGTACAGGGCGGTGAGCCGCGCCCGTTCGCTGCTCATGCCGTGCCGCCGATGCGGTAGCCGGCGGCCGGAACGGTCTCCACGACCGGCGGTTCACCGAGTTTGGCCCGCAGTTTGCTCAAGGTGACCCGGACCGCGCTCGTGCGGTAGCTGGTGTCCTCCTCCCAGACCTGCTCGATGAGGTCGTCGCTGCTCACGACGGCGCCGTCGGCCCGCAGCAGGGCCTCCAGCACGGCGAACTCCTTGCGGGAGAGCGAGAGATACCGGCCGTCCCGGCTCGCCTGGCGGCGTGAGGTGTCCAGGACGAGTCCGGCGCGTTCGATGACCGGCGGGAGGGCCGGGCGGGCGCGCCGGCCGAGCGCCAGGACGCGGGCCAGCAGCTCGTCGTACGCGAAGGGCTTGGTCAGGTAGTCGTCGGCGCCCAGGCCCAGGCCCGCCACCCGGTCCCGCAGGGCGCCGGAGGCCGTCAGCATCAGGATGCGGGTGAGCAGCCGCCGCGCGACGACCTCGCGGCAGACCTCGTCGCCGTGCACGTCGGGGAGATCGCGGTCGAGGATCATCACGTCGTAGTCGCCCAGCGCCAGCTTGCTCAGCGCGGTCCGCCCGTCGGGCGCCACGTCCACGGCGAGGGCGTCGCGGCGCAGGCCCTCGGCGATCATTTCCGCGAGGAACGCCTCGTCCTCCACCACCAGTACACGCATGGCATCTGTCCTACCTCATGCGCACCTTTCGTCTTTGTTAACGGCTTCGGCGAGAGAAACGAAACACCGCTCCTCGGCACGCTGCGGGCACGGCCGAAATACGGCCCGCAGGCTTCGGCAAGGAGAAATCCATGACCGCGCGCACCACTTCCCGCACACGTGCATCAGTGATCGCCACGGGACTCGCAGCACTCGCCCTGTTCACCGCGGCCTGCTCGGGCGGCACGGACGACGGCGGCAGCAAGGAGTCCAGCACCGGGAGCAGCGTCGGCGGGGCGGATTCCGGCAAGGCGGACGACGCGGCCGTCAAGCAGCGCAAGTGCCTGCGGGAGCACGGCCTCAAGGTCCCCGAGCCCAAGACCGGTGAGGATTCCCGAGGGCTCACCATCGGCGGCGATCTGAGCAAGGACGAGATGGAGAAGGCGCTGAAGGCGTGCGCGGGCAAGGGCGGCGTCGGCGCGGGCGGCGGGAAGATCACCCAGGCCGACAAGGACAAGATGCTGAAGCACGCCCGGTGCATGCGCGAGCACGGCTACAACATGCCCGACCCGAAGTTCGACGGCGGCATGGCGCAGGCCATGCCGATGCCGCAGGGCGCCGAGAAGAAGAAGTTCGAAACGGCCTCCAAGGCGTGCGAAGGCATCCTCGGATGAGGCGCCGCACGGCAGTGATCGCCTCGGTCGTCGTCCTGGCGCTGGCCGGCGGCGGCGCGGTGGCCGCGACCACGCTCTCCTCGCGGGATACCGGCCGGGTCAGCGACGAGACCGGGCTCCCCCCGGCCACCGCCGTCGTCGAACGCGGCGACCTGAGCGACAGCACCCAGGTGGACGGCACCCTCGGCTACAGCAGGCAGCGCAAGGTCAGCGCGGGCAGCGCGGGCACCCTGACCTGGGCCCCGGGCGCGGGCACCGGGGTGAAGCGGGACGGGAAGCTCTACGAGATCGACGGGACACCGGTCCGCCTGATGTACGGCGCCGGCCCCATGTACCGCACGCTGAAGAACGGGGACAAGGGCCGCGACGTACGGCAGCTGGAGGAGAACCTGGCGGCCCTGGGCTACACCGGGTTCACCGTCGACGACGAGTACAGCGGGCTCACAGCGGCCGCCGTGAAGCGCTGGCAGCAGGCGCACGATCTCAAGCAGACCGGCGAGGCGGGCCCCGGACAGATCGCGTTCGCACCGGGAGCGGTCCGGGTCAGGAAGGCCGCGGCAGCGGTCGGTGACCAGGTGGCGCCCGGCAGCTCGGTCCTGTCCACGACGGGCTCCGAGCGGGTGGTGACCTTCGGGCTCGACGTCTCCGAGAGCAAGTCCGTCGAGGTCGGCACCAAGGTGAGCGTCGACCTGCCCGACGGGTCCACCGCGAAGGGTGCGATCGCCTCGATCGGCAAGACCGCCGAGCCGGGCGACGACCCGCAGGACAAGACTCCGAAGATCGCCGTCACGGTGTCGTTCGACGAGCCGGACAAGGCCGGCGGCATCGACCAGGCACCCGTCACCGTCAACCTCACCGGCGAGACCCGCAAGGCGGTGCTGACCGTTCCCGTCGACGCCCTGCTGGCCCGCGCCGACGGCGGTTTCGGCGTCCAGGTCGTACAGAACGGCAAGGCCCGCGAAGTGGCCGTCGAGCTCGGCCTGTTCGGGCAGGGGCGCGTGGAGGTCTCGGGCGGCGGCCTGCGCGAGGGCATGAAGGTCGGGGTGCCGAAGATATGAGCACCGTGGTCGCCCTCAGCGGCGTCACCAAGGAGTACCCCGGCGGAGTCAGAGCGCTGAACGGCGTCGATCTGAGGGTCGGGCAGGGTGAACTGCTGGCCATCGTCGGGCCGTCCGGCTCCGGCAAATCGACGCTGCTGCACATCGTGGGCACCCTGGACCGGCCGACCGGCGGATCGGTCTCGGTGGCCGGCCGCGACATCGCCGAACTCTCCGACCGTAAACTCTCCGCCCTGCGCGCCCAGCACATCGGCTTCGTGTTCCAGGCCTTCCATCTGGTGCCCGGGGTCAGCGCCCAGGACAACGTGGCCGAGGGGCTGCTCTACTCCGGACTCCCGCGCGCCGAACGCCGCAGACGTGCCGCCGCCGCCCTGGACCGGGTGGGCCTGTCGGACCGTATCCGGCACAAGCCCCACGAGCTCTCCGGAGGCCAGAAGCAGCGGGTCGCCATCGCCCGCGCGCTGGTCGGCGAACCGGCGCTGCTCCTCGCGGACGAGCCCACCGGCGCCCTGGACACGGCGTCGGGCGAGACCGTGATGAACCTCCTCCACGACCTCCACCAGGAGGGTGCCACCATCGCCGTCATCACCCACGACACCGAGATGGCCGGGCGGCTGCCCCGGCAGGTGCGGATGCGCGACGGCCAGGTCATCGCCGATACGGGAAGCGCCGGCACGGGAAGCGGTGGAGCGTGAGCACCGGTACCCGGAAGCGTCCCGCGCACGACTCCCTGCGTGCGGCCCGGCTGAGCCCCCGCGACGTTGCGCACGTCGGGTCCGCCGGGCTCCGCAGCCGGCCGATGCGCGTCGTGCTGTCGGCGCTGGGCATCGCCATCGGGATCGCCACGATGATCGCCGTCGTCGGGATCTCCGCCTCCAGCAAGGCCCAACTGCTCCAGCGGCTCGACGCCCTGGGCACCAACATGCTCGTGGCGACCCCGGGGGAGTCGATGTTCGCCGGGGAGACCGTCAAGCTGCCCGTGGGCTCGGTCGGCAAGGTCGGCCGGATCCCGGGGGTCGAGCAGGCAGGCGCGACCGCCGACGTGGACGCCACTGTCCGCCGCAGCGAGAAGATCCCGAAGGACGAGACCGCGGGCATCGCCGTCAAGGCCGCCACGGAGACCCTCATCGACATCCTGCGGGGCAGGGTCGCCCACGGCACCTGGCTGAACAAGGCCAACGGCCGCTACCCCGTCGTGGTCCTCGGCCATGTGGCCGCGAAGCGCCTGGGCATCACCCGGCCCGGACAGCAGGTGTGGGTCGACGACCGCTACTTCACCGTCGTGGGCATCCTCGACCCGCTGCCGCTCTCACCGGAGATCGAACGCTCGGCCCTGATCGGATGGGACGCAGCCGGGAAACTGCTCGGCCACGACGGACACCCCACCTCGGTGTACGAGCGGTCGACGGACGCCACCGTGCACGACGTACGCACGCTCATGGCCGCCACGATCGACCCGCAGAACCCGCAGGACGTACGGGTGACCGATCCGTCCTCGGCCCTGCAGGCGAAAGCGGCCACGGAGGGCGCCTTCAGCAGCCTCCTGCTGGGCCTGGGCGGCATCGCCCTGCTCGTCGGAGGGGTCGGGGTGGCCAACACCATGATCATCTCGGTGCTGGAGAGACGGTACGAGATCGGCCTGCGCCGCTCACTGGGCGCGACCCGGGGGCAGATCCGCATCCAGTTCGTCACCGAGTCGCTGATGCTGTCCGGGCTGGGCGGTCTCGCGGGAGTGCTGCTGGGCGGCGCCGCGACAGGGGTGTACGCGGCGAGTGGCGGGCTGCCCTGGGTCGTACCCCTCTGGGCAGTGGCCGGAGGCTTTGTGTCCACGCTGCTCATCGGCACGGTCGCCGGCCTCTATCCGGCGGTACGGGCCGCCCGCCTCTCGCCCACGCTGGCG
The DNA here is from genome assembly GCF_042882365.1 of Streptomyces sp. NPDC058221. NCBI lineage: Bacteria > Bacillati > Actinomycetota > Actinomycetes > Kitasatosporales > Streptomycetaceae > Streptomyces > Streptomyces sp. NPDC058221. The sequence continues at coordinate 31,641 of NZ_JBHVWF010000055.1, forward strand.
CTGCACGCCGCCTGACCGACGGTCCCGGCCGGGGCCACGGGCCCTCATGGCATCGCGCCGCCGCGAGGGCCCACGGCACGGAGGAGACGAAGAGACGCATGGACACCACCCACCACCGGCAAGGTGCCCTGGAACCGGCCCCGGCCTCGGTCCCGGGCGCCGTCCCGGTCCCGGTCCCGGCCCCGGTCCCGGCCTCGGCCGCCGGGCTGCCCGGAGTCCTTCCCGCGCGCCGCCCCACCGCACACACCCGCGTGCGCGGAGCGGCCACGGTCGTCGAACTCCGCGGAAGCCTCGACCTGGCCACCGCCCCCGACATCCGGGCCCACCTCGACGCCGCTGCCGCCCCGCCGGGCGCCCGGGTGATCGTGGACCTGCGGCCGGCCGAATTCTTCGACTGCTCGCTCCTGGGGCTCCTGTGCCGGGCCCGCCGCAGGGCTCTGGAGTCCGGCGGATGCCTGGGCGTGGTCTGCACCCGGCCGCGACACCTGCGGATCCTCGAAGCCGTCGGGCTGGACAGGGCGCTGCGTCCGGTGGCCACGCTGGAGGACGCCCTCCAGCACGGCTGCGAGCACGTCCAGCCCCACTCCTGAGCTACTCCTCTTCGCAGGCGATCGCGTTGACGGCGGCAGCCGCGATCGCGCTGCCGCCGCGACGGCCGCGCACGATCAGATGCTCCAGCCCTGACGGGTGCGCGGCCAGGGCGTCCTTGGACTCGACGGCTCCGACGAATCCGACCGGGACCCCGATGACGGCGGCGGGCCGCGGTGCGCCCTCCTCGATCATTTCGAGCAGCCGGAACAGGGCGGTCGGCGCGTTGCCGACGGCGACGACCGCACCGTCCAGCCGGTCGCGCCACAGCTCCAGGGCCGCCGCGCTGCGGGTGGTGCCGAGCTCCGCCGCGAGAGCGGGCACCGCCGGATCGGACAGCGTGCACACCACCTCGTTGTCCGCGGGCAGCCGCCTGCGCGTGATGCCGCTGGCGACCATCGAGACATCACAGAGGACCGGCGCCCCGGCCCGTAGCGCCGCACGGGCACGGCCCACCACGTCCGGGGTGAAGCCGAGATCGTGCACGAGATCGACCATGCCGCAGGCGTGAATCATCCGGACCGCGACCTGGCTCACATCGGCGGGCAGCCCCGACAGATCCGTCTCCGCGCGGATCGTGGCGAAGGACTGGCGGTAGATCGCCGGTCCGTCCTTCTCGTACCTGTGCACAGTGCGTTCGCTCTCTTCGTCTCGCATCGGGTGAACGGCCTGGTCTCCAGGGGAAGTATCTCCGGAGCGCCGTCCCGCACCGTCCCGCAGGTCACAGGTGCGACGCCCCGCTCAGACCGTGCGGCGGCGGATCCACCACGCGCACAGGACAGCGAGTCCGGCGGCGAGCGCACAGGAGATTCCCGTCTCGGCCCACTCTCGGCCCACTGGAGGGTCCAGAAGTTTCCCGCGGGCCGGTAGCCGACCCGCTGGTGGTGGCCCGCGTCGGACAGCGGTCCGCAACCCCCGGTCCGCGTGAGGGAAGCAGAGGCGCTCTCCTGCGGCTGGTGCGTGCCGCGCATGACGACCTTCGCGAGGACGTCGCGACCGTGAACTCCCCTTCGACGAGATGCTCGCGATGGCCCGCAGGGGCGAGATCGCCGATGCCAAGACGATCACGCCGCTCCAGTGGACGGCCCTGACGGACCATTCCGGCACCCCCGGCGCGGGGTGACCGGTCAGCGGGCGTCCTCGGCGGTCAGCTGCTCGCGCAGGAACGTGCGCATGGGGACGGGTTCCCGCCCGATCAGGGTGGCCAGCGTCGGGTCGAGGACGTTGAACTCACCGGCGCGGGCGGCCTCGAAAATGCCCAGTACATGGTCCGCGGCCTCGGCGGGGGCGCCGTGACCCATCAGCTGCTCCCGGAACGCGGCGTCGGCTGCGGGGGCCCTGGTGACGGTGCGGCCCGTGACCTCGGAGACGATGCCGGCGATGTCGGCGAAGGTGAGCGCCTGCCCCGCGGTCAGCGGCGGTGTGGGGCCCTCGAAGCGGGCTTCGCCGGCCAGGACGGCGGCGGCGGCCTCGGCGAGGTCGGCGTGTGTGGTCCAGCTGACGGGCCCGTCCTCGGGGAGCGCGATCTCGCCGGACTCCAGGCCGTGGCCGGCGAGCTGGATCGCGCTGGCGGCGTAGAAGCCGTTGCGCAGCGCGGTGAACGGTACTCCGGAAGCGCGCAGCGCGTCCTCGGTGGCGGCATGGTCGCGGCAGGACTGGAAGTGCGAGGTGTGGGCGGCGCCCATCTGGCTGGTGTAGAGGATGCGGCGGGCGCCTGCCGCAACGGCTCCGTCGATCGCGGCACGGTGCTGGCTCACGCACTCCTCGCCCATCTTGTCGACGGAGACGATGAGCACCTGGGAGGCGCCCTCGAAGGCGTGCGCCAGGCTTGCGGCGTCCGTGAAGCTGCCCTGCCGTACCCGTACGCCCTGGTCGGCGAGCGCCTTCGCCTTCTGCGGATCGCGGACGCTGACGCCGACCTGGTCCGCCGGCACGCGCGTCAACAGCCTCTCGACGATCTGCCGTCCGAGCTTTCCGGTGGCTCCGGTAACGATGATCATGATGTGCTCCAGTGTGGCGTTTCCGATGGAATCGTCATCACCGTAACACTGGAACTATCGATGGAACCACCTAGCCTGTAGCATTGATATATGCCATCACGTTCAAGCGATGGGAGCGGCGCGGGCGACCCCCGGACCGCTCCTGCTCCCGCCTCCGCCCGCACGGTCGCCGTCGACGCAGAGGCCGCGGCCCAGCCCCGGCAGCGGATCATCGAGGCCGCGGCCGGTCTGCTGGCGCGCGAGGGCCGCGACGCGGTCACCACCCGCGCGGTCGCGGTCGCCGCGGGCGTGCAGCCGCCGGCCATCTACCGCATGTTCGGCGACAAGGACGGGCTGCTCGACGCGGTGGTGGAGTACGGCTTCGCCACATTCCTCGCGACCAAGCACGTGGACCCCGACCCGCCGGACCTCATCGAGGACCTGAGGGGCGGATGGGATCTGGCGGTCGAATTCGGTCTGGCCAATCCGGCGTTGTTCACGCTGATGTACAGCGAGCCCACCAGGCCCGCTTCGCCCGCGTTCAAGGCCGGCATGGAGATCCTCATGGGCCGGATCCGGCGCCTGGCGGCCGGCGGCTGGCTCCGCGTGGACGAGGGGCTCGCGGCGGGGATCATCCACGCCACGGCGCGCGGCGCGGTGCTCACCTGGCTGAGCCTGCCCGATGACCGGCGCGATCCGGCCCTGCTGACCACGCTCCGGGAGTCCATGGTCGCCGCCGTGACCCACCATGAGCCCGCCGTGCAGACCCCGGGCCCGGCCGGCGCCGCCCGCGCCCTGCGCGCCGCGCTGCCCGAACAGACGCCGCTCAGCGGTGCGGAGCGGCATCTGCTGGGGGAGTGGCTGGACCGCATCGCCTCCGCCGGTTAGGGCGTAGGGGCGGCTGTTTCACCCTGGCGCACCGTCAGTACGCGTCTGTGCGTACGCGATACGACCACGTCCGGGCGCGGGGTACGAGTCCCGTGCCCGGACGCATACATGCGACGGCGGGTTACGTCAGCCGCGGCCGCCGTGGTCGCGCTCGAAGGCGGCGAAGGCCGTCTCCTGGCGCCACTGTGTCGCCGCCTTGGGACTGGCGGAGAGGTAACGCGAGCAGCGGGGGCTCGGGTGCGTGGTGCCCGGCCGGTCACTGCGGCAGGCGGGAACCAGCCGGTAGCCGGATGGGGTTGAGCCGGTGGCCCACAGGCTGCGGCCGTCGCGGAACGCGTACTCCAGCGAGGCGCGGGCCAGGTCCTTCAACTCGGTGTAGCTCAGGCCATAGGTCTTCGCGGCGTACTGGTACTCGTGGCTGACGTCGATCCGCGAGACCCCCGGGTCGTCGGTGGACAGGACCACCGGGACCCCGTAGTGGCGGTAGGCCTCGAACGGGTGGTCGGCGCCCGCGATGCCGAGGATCTGCTTGTTGCTGGAGAACGGCACCTCGACGGCGACCTTGCGCCGGGCCATCGTCCGCGCGAGCTGCCGCCAGTCGTCCTCGTGGACCAGGTCCACGCCGTGCCCGATGCGTTCGGCACCGGCGACGCGTACGGCCTCGTTGATGTGGTAGGTCAGGTCCTCGGGCTTGACCAGCCCCGGGGCGAGCTCACCGGCGTGCAGGGTGAGGTGGGCGCCCGGGTACTGGCCGCGCAGGTACTTCAGCATCCGCATCTGGAGGCTGTAGTTGCTCAGCGCGCTCTCCCCGTCCTCGGGCTGCACGAGGTTGACGGCGACGAACCTCGGGTCGCGCTCCGCCAGCCGCATGCCGACCGCGATCTGCGTGAAGACGCGTGCCGGGGTGCTGCCCCGGGAGACCTGGGAGATCCACCGGACGGGCAGCCGGCAGCCCGGATCGGGGCGCGGGGTGTCGCAGTGCGCGGTCTCCCGGAACTGGGCGTCGGCGGCATCGGCCTCCTGGACCGCCTCGTTGACCACCCGGTCGAGCTGTCCGCCGGCCAGCAGCTTGCGGTGGAAGGCGGCCAGGTCGGTGTCGTAACCCACCGTGTCGGCCAGCTTCTTGGTGCTGTCCGACGCCGGGGTGACCATGGTCTCCAGATAGAACTGGTTCTGCTCGACCGCGGTGTCGGCCACCTCGGCCAGGAGCTTGCCCCGGTCCCAGGTCGCCAGGCTGAACTTGCCGAACGTGTCGAAGAAGTGGTCGTGCCCGGACTGATCGGCCGGGAAGTCCTGCATGGACCAGGCCCTGACGATCTGCTGCCGGAAGGCGGTGTCCGTCCGCGCGTCGGAGGCGGGCCTCGTGCCCGCCCCGCACGGCGGCGCCACGGCCGTCATCGTCGCGTCGATGCACAGGCCCCTCTCGATCGCGAGCTTGATCAGATACTCGGTCGTGGCGGCACCGGACAAGTGGTTGTGCAGGTCACCCCCCTTGGGAAGCGCTTTGAAAAAGGCCTTCAGCCGCTCGGGGCTGCCCTGCAGGGAAGCGAGGTAGTCGGCGGTCCGGCGCTCGGCCGGGGTCACCGCACGGGGCGAGGCCTGCGCGGCGGCCCGGTGCACCGTGTCGCTCACGGGCGCCGCCGCTGCGGTGGCCGGGACCGCCGGGAGCAGGGCCAGTGCGGTGAGTGCGCCGAGCCCGGCCAGGAGGCGGGACTTGGGACGGTGTTCCGTCCGGATTGTTGAGATCACGGCCGAATGATCGCTTCCGGAGAGGGGGTTTCTCACCCAATTGATATCTATGAGAGGAAACCTCCACCCGATCGAGTGCGCCGGCGGTCCGCACAGGCCGCGGACGGGCACCACCGCGCACCCCGTTGATCGCATCCACCGGCAACGGCAGGCTCGGTACCGCCCGAGGGATTGAGCGGAACAAGGAGCCGGCCCGGCCGCCCGTGCCTGGTCGAAGGGCATCGCCCTGAACCAGGACGGGCCGGTGGCCTCCTTCACGTACGAGGATCAGCTCGTCCGAACGGACCGGGGCCGGCGCATCCGGCACCGAAAGGTGTCAGTACGCCGCGAGGCCGGACGCGGAGTGGAGCCGCTCGTGCTGCCGGACTGAGGGCGGCGGCTACGGCCGGGTGTCGGTGTCGGTGTCGGTGCCGGTGCGTCTCGGCGTGCGGGTGAGCAGCACCTGGCCCAGCGCCAGCACGCTCAGGCCGAACATCAGCACACCCAGGGGGACATGGAGCGACGCCTTGTGCGCGATGCCCAGCACCACCTGAACCGAGGCGAGCACGAGGAAGCCGGAGGCGTACAAGATGGGGCGGGGCGATCCGCCGCCCGGCCGCCACGCAAGGATCGCGGCGAGCACGTACAGCATCGACGCGCCGTACATCACGCGCGCTCCGGCACCGTGCAGTGCCTCACCGTGGGACGAGGAGAGCAGGAGCCCGGCCGTGGACGCCTGGAAGAAGATGGCCAGTGTCTGCAGGGCTATCGCGACCTGCACGAACGTGACTCTGCCCGGTACTGCGGTCGTCTGGGTGGCCATGACGTGGTCCCCTCTTCTGCCTCGCGGCGGGTGGGTTCAGTAATGTCTCGGTAGTTCGACGAAACAGGCCCGCGAAATGTCAGGTGAAGCGGTCCGGCGCGGTGTTCCGGCGGTGTGCCGGAAGCGCCGGAAACGGATGCGGATGCGGATGCGGATGAGAAGAACGACGGAGCGGTCACGGCCATGAGCACCTCGTCCGATCCAGAGCATGTCCGGTCCGAGGCAGGGCAGATCGGGCCCGAGCCGGACCGGCTCCGGTCCGGGCAGGGGGCGGGCGCGATCGTCGGGGAACGGCGACGGCTGATCAACGTCGCCTACCGCCTGCTCGGGTCGCTGGCCGAGGCGGAGGACGCCGTACAGGAGACCTACGCCCGCTGGTACGCGATGCCGCGGCAGCAACAGGAGGCCGTCGATTCGCCGGGCGCCTGGCTGACGACGGTGGCCGGCCGTATCTGTCTGGACGTGCTCGGTTCGGCGCGGGTCAGACGTGAGGCCTACGTCGGCGCCTGGCTCCCCGAGCCGCTGCCCGACCGTACGGAGTGGTTCAGCGGGCGGACGGCGAGCGGCAGGACCGATTCGGCCGACCCTGCGGACCAGATCACCCTGGACGAGTCGGTGAACATGGCCCTCCTCGTCGTACTGGAGTCGATGACGCCTGCCGAACGCGTGGCGTTCGTCCTGCACGACGTCTTCCGGTACCCCTTCTCCGAGATCGCCGCGATCATCGCCCGGACGCCCGCGGCCAGCCGGCAACTGGCTTCCTCGGCCCGTCGGCGTATTCGTGCGGCACGGGCGCCGGCGCCTCCGGCGGCCGGACAGGCCGGTCTGGTACGGCACTTCAAGGAGGCGTGGGAGGCCAAGGACATCGAGGCACTCGTCGGCCTGCTCGACCCCGAAGCCACGATGACGGCGGACGGCGGAGGCCTGGCCGGTGCCGCGCTCCGCCCGGTCGAGGGCAGCAGGCGCATCGCCGAGTACCTGGTCCACTTCGCCGACAGGGCCCCCGGCCTGACCCTCCTGGAGCGGACGGTCAACGGCCGCCCCGGCCTGGTCGCCCAGCATGCCGGCGTCACCGTGACGGTGGCGGCGTTCGGCCTCGCCGGCCACCGCGTCACGCATATCTGGGCGGTCCGCAACCCGGAGAAGCTCCGCCCGTGGCTGCCCGCGGAAGTCGCGGAGGCGCGACCGAGCGCCCGACGGCACGACCGCCCGACGGCACGACCGGCTGATGGCACGACCGGCTGACGGAGCGGCGGTGTGCCGCTCTTGGCCGATGTCGGTTACGAACGGGTGATTGCCTGCTCAAGGAGGCTCTTCAGGGTGTTCTGCTGTTCGGGCCGGAGGCCGGCCAGGGGCGAGTCCTGGACGAGCAGTTCGAGGAGCCGTTCGCGGGCGACGTTGCCCTCGGCAGTGAGGACGAGATGCTTCGCGCGTCGGTCGGTGGGGTGCGCGCGGCACTGTGGCAGACGGGCAGGAGATCTTCCCGGGCGTACGGATGCGGGTCACCGGCGGTCACTCGCCGGGGCATCCCGAATACGTCGTCGCTTCGGGCGGGCAGCGGCTGATTGCCTTCGGCGATGCCCTGCACTCGCCGATCCAGGTGGGCCACCCCGAATGGTCCTCGTGCGACCATGACCCGGTCCGGTCGGCCGGCCATCGCCGTGATCTCGTGGCCGAGTTGGCTGAGCTCGACACGATCGGCTTCGGGATCCACTTCGCCGGTGTGGTCTTCGGGCAGGTCCGCCGGGACGGGGGCCTCGCCGCCTGGCATCCCCTGGACGGCTGATGGCTGACGGCTGATGGCTGACTGCCGACGGACGGCGGACAGCGGCGGTGGCGGCCGGGGCCGGCCGGTATGCCGGCTCAGAGGTTCGCGTGTCACGCCTGCCGATCCGCCCGACCGAGCACGTCGACGAGCCGTGTGCGGACGACGTCCAGCGCGGCCAGCTTCTCCTCCACCTGGACGAGCCTCCGTGCGACGACGCGTGAACTCGCCGCACAGACAGGGGCGTCGGCGATGTCCTGTCCGAGGCAGGGCAGGAAGGCGCGGACGTCCTGTGAGGTGAGGCCGAGCGAGAGGAGCAGCTTTATGTTGCTCACCCGGCCGACCACCGTCTCGTCGTACTCCCGGTAGCCGTTCGCCGCCCGGCGTGGGTGGAGCAGGCCCTGCTGCTCGTAATACCGCACGGCCCGGACGGTGGTGCCGGCCCTGCTCGCCAGCTCTCCGATCAGCATGGCTCCATCCTCATCCATCTCGGCCCCATCCTCCGTCCCTCATCCCCGTCATCCAGCCGCGCTCAGTCCGCCGTCGACACGGATGACCGTGCCCGTGAGGTAACTGGCCTCTGGGCGTGATGCGTTCAGGATCCACCAGGCGATCTCGTCGGGCTGTGCGATCCGCCCGAGCGGGATGCGGGCCCGGAGTTCCCTGCCCGCTGCGGCGATCTGCTCGTCCGGGAGACCCGCATGGCGCAACACCGGTGTCGCCGTTATGCCGGGGGCCACCGACAGGACGCGAATGCCGCGATGGGCCACCTCGACAGCCCAGGTGTGGGTCAGGAAGTCGAGGGCCACCTTCGTGGATCCGTAGATCGAGTTGTCCCGCCAGCCGTAGTGGGGAGGATTGGAGGTGACGTTGACGACGGTGCCGCCGGCCTCTATGTGCGGTAGTGCGTGCTGGGTCAGGAATACCGGGGCGAGAAGGTTCGTGGCGATCTGCTCCTCGGCCGTCTTCCGGTCGATGGCGCCGAGGGGTGCAGGGCGGGTGATGGCGGCGTTGTTGACCACGATGTCGATGCGACCGAACGCCTCCAGCGCGGCGGTGACGATGCCGGCGGGGGCGTCCGGCTCGGAGACGTCGGCCACGTGTGTCCGGATGCGCGGGTGTTGCTCGGCCGTCTCCGCCAGGCGTGCGGCGGTCCGGCCGACTACGAGGACCTCGGCACCCGAGGCGGCGAACTGCTGGGCCGTCGCCCGGCCGATCCCGGTACCTCCGCCGGTGATGAGCACGACCCGGCCGTGCAGGGCGTTGGCGTTCGTCTCTTCCATGCCCGGGACGCTAAGCCTTGACCCCGGCGTCAGGGTCAAGCGCGGGGCGAGTGGGCCGGGTGGGTGAGGCCGGGCGTCTCGCCGCCGTCGGCCGTCCGCCGTCCTCAGGCCGTCTACCGCTTCCGGCTCTTCAACTTCGGCGCGATGCCGCTCCGCGCGGCCACGGTGGGCGTGCGCGCCGAACTGGGCGGCGCACGGCGCGCGTTCGGATTGCTCGCGGTGGGGACGGCGGCGACGCCGGTGCTGCCCCTCAGGGGCGTCACCCGGTCCGCGCTGGAGATCCCGGCCACGAGCCGGCTCCCCGGGCCCGGCCCTGGATTCCCCCCTCACCCCCTCACCCCGTCGGCTCCACGGCAGGGCAACTGGCGCCACGCGCAGGGACCTTCAGCGAGATCAGATAGGCGTCGACCGTCGCCTGTGCGCAGGGGCTGTTGGTGTACGTGCCGTGACCCCAGCCCTCGTAGGTGTGCAGGACAGCGCTGCTGCCGAGCTGATCGGCCACGTGGGTGGCCCAGTTGTAGCCGGACGCCGGGTCGTGAAGCGAATTGGTGAGCAGGATGGGTCTGCTGCCCCTCACCTTCAGCCGGTGCTGCGGGTTCTGGGGTGCGGGCGCACCGAGGCAGGCCGAGACGGACATCAGGGCGCGGACGTACTTCATGTCCGGGGCGATCCTGCCGACGCGGCGCAATTCCCGTGCGTAGCCTTCGTAGCCCCGGACCGGCAGACTCCAGTCCTGGCAGAAGATCTCGAACGCATTTGTTCCCAGGGCGGGTTCTGCGCCGGCCGGAATGGCTCCGGTTGTTCCGGCCTCCTTCAGCGCCTCCGGCTTGCTTTCCGCCAGCCCGTGCAGGAAATCGGCCAGAGCCGCCCACGTGGGGTCGTACAGCTGCTTCATCACCAGGACGCTGAGGTCGAACGGAGTGACCGCCCTGCCGCCGTCCGACAGCTCCCCCCGCTCGGCGCGGTCGAGGAGATCCGCCCAGACCGCCCGCACGTTCGAGCCGTGCAGGTCACAGCTCGGGGTCCGTTCGCACCATGCGACGAACTCGTCGAACGAGTCCTGGAGCGTGGCGGCCTGCGTGGCCAGGAACCCCCTGGTGCCCAGGCTGTGGTCCACCACGGCCTCCAGGACCACGGCACGGACCCGCTTCGGATACTGCTCCGCATACTGCTCGCCGAGCAGCGTCCCGTAGGAACTGCCATGGAAGGTGAGGGACTTCTCGCCGAGGGCTGCCCGCACGGCGTCGAGGTCCTTCACCATGCTGAGGGTGTCGACGTGGTCGAAGAGGCCGTGCTCGGTGTTCTTCCTGCAGTCCGCCCGCAGATCACGGTTGTACTTCGCGGTGGCGTCGAATTCGGCCTGGCTCTTCATGACCGGCGACGGACGCTTGTCCAGAAGTTCCTGCGAGCAACGGATCGGGTTGCTGAGCCCCACACCGCGCGGATCGAAACTGACGATGTCGAACCGGCTGCGGAGGGTGTCGCTGAAGCGGCTCATATTGCCCTTCCCCACGATCCGGCTGACACCCGAATCTCCTGGCCCGCCGGGCCCGAACACCATGGAACCGACCCGGGCCCCGGGCCCCGTGGCCCTGCGCCGGGCGAGCTGGAGGTCGAACCGCTCTCCGTCCGGCCTGCCCCAGTCCACCGGCAACGACAGCGCACCGCACTCCGCCGAGGCATCCGTGTCGCACGGCTCCCACCTGATGGACGAACCCGCCCCGGGAGGCCCCGGCTCCCACCCCTCGACCGCGGTTCCGCCCGCTCCTCCCCCCGGCGCCCCGCTTGCGGTCTGACCGCCGGCGAAGCCGACCATGACGGCCAGTACCGCACCCCAGGCGACATGCGACCGCCCCTTCCTCCATCGTTGGCTCCGGGGCCCGCCCGATGCCTCTTTGTCCACCACAGCAACTTCTCCTCACGTGTCCGAGGATTCGAGGATCGTTCGCGTGCGCCCCGCCCGGTATCCGGGAAGACCCTGGACGGCCCCGTAGGGGAGTCGGAGCCAGCTGAACTCGGTCTGCTCCATGCGTGGTTGGCCGTGGCGAGCGCACTCGTGCGTGGACGCGGACGAACGAGTGCGAAGCCAAGGCAGCCCTCTTTGCCCATTTGGCCTTCAGACCAGGGCGAGTTGGCAAGCAGCCTCGGAAGGCATATGAGCAGCACGCAGACCCGCGCTGAAATTCTCAGCGCGGCTTTATAGACCTGGGACGCTGAACGCGCCTTGGCGGCCTTGTTCGGAGCGGGATACCGTCCAGCTGATGTGGCGACCGGGAAGAAGCGGGCACGCCAGGTACTCCGGGGGCTTGCCGACACCGGTGCCATCGTGAAGGTGAGTGCGAGGCCCGTGGAATGCCCACGCACTGACAGCGGATCTCTTGCCGACTGGGTGCGGCGCGTCCTGCTAGTGCTGTGACCGGAAAGGTTCACCGGGTTGCTGCTCGCTTCTGAGGCTCCGGACGGGTGGCTCTTGGCTGAGACGTCCGACTGCTGTCGGCAGCACAGGATGTCGGCAATCTGTTGGTGCGATGTCGGCAGACAGGTACAAGCTTGTCCGCATGACTGAGCTTCTCGCGTCATCTGCTGACGGCCGGCCCATCACGGCTCTCGACGAGGGATCCGGGCCGAACTTGCTGGTGGTCCACCCAGGCGGCGGAGACGTGACGACCTGGGACGGTGTCACGCGCTACCTCTCTGATGACTTCCGTGTTGTCAGGATCCGACGACGGATCTATGTTCCCGAAGCAACCATCGCACTACCTCACTCGATGACCGTCGAGGCAGCCGACATCGTCGCCGTCGCGGGTCTCCTGGAGCCCCCTGTGCTACTCGTGGGGCATTCCTCGGGTGCCGTCGCCGCACTGGAAGCCGCATTGCTGGACCCGTCGGCGTTCGCCGGACTATTCCTCTACGAACCGCCGATGCCCACCAAGGAGTTGGTCGCCGGGACGGCGGGCGCACGTGCTCGCGCCGCGTTCGACAGGGGCGACCCGGTCGAGGCGATGCGGATCCACATGCGGGACATCGTTCGCATGCCCGCGAACGTGGTCGATGCCATGTTCGCCGACCAGCATGTGCGAGCGGCGTTCTCTGCTTACGCGGCGGCACAGATCGCAGACAACGAGGCGATCGACGCGCTCGGCGTAGGTGTTGATCGCTTTGCGACACTCGAAATACCGACGACCCTCATCGAGGGTGATCTCAGCCCCGCCCACCTGCGCGAACGTCTAGCTGACATGGCGGCAGCCCTGCCGAATGCGCGGAGCGTCACGCTCCCTGGCCAGGGACACATCGCCCAACTCAACGCCCCTGACACCCTGGCCGAGACCATCCGGGACATGGCGGGCCAGATTTTCCACCTATAGCCGAACTGGTGCCGTGACCGCGGAAGGTTCGCCGGATTGGTCAGGCTGCGGGTACCAGGGGGCGCCCTCCCCAGCGGATGCCTTTCTCGCTGCGGATGCGGGCGCGTTCCTTCCGCTCGGCGGCCAGGACGTCGGGGTGGCGGGCGTTGGTGTTGCGCCAGCGCAGGTAGGCATGCAGGGCGCGTGTCTGGACGGTGTGGTTGGGGTGGTGGGAGTTGGCGAGAGTGAACTGCCGCAGCGGCCCGAAGTGCGCCTCGACGGGGTTGGCCCAGGAGGCGTTGGTCGGGGTGAAGCACAGCTCCAACTCGTTCTTCTTCGCCCAGACGCGGATCTTGGTGCCCTTGTGCGCGGAGAGGTTGTCCATGATCACGTAGATCGGGGCGCCGTCCGGGCGGGCGGCACGGATCAACTCCAGCGCGGCCAGGGAGTTCGCGGCACCCTTGTGGCGGCGGTTGACGCCCCACAGAGTGTCGTCGCCGACCGAGTAGCAGCCGTGGAAGTAGGTGACCCCGTGGGTGCGGTGATAGGTCGCCGGGACCCGGTCGGGACGGCTCCGCTTCGCCCAGCAGGACCCGCCGGTGGGGCGGATGCCCAGCGGGCCGAACTCGTCGAAGGCGAAAACGCGGTCGGGGAAGTTGTCCAAAATGTGCTCAATGCGGTCGAGCTTGGTGTCGCGCTCCGGGTCAGTGGAATCCTTCCAGGTCTTGGTCCGCTGGAAGGTGACCCCACGGCGGGCGAGCAGGCAGCGCAGGGCCTCGCGGCCGATGCGGATCACCCGGCCGTGGACCTTGCGCAGGCAGGCGGCGAGTTTGCGGATGGACCAGCGGGTGAAGGGCTGGCCGAGCTTGGCCGGGCGGGTAGTGGCCGTCGCCACGACGAAGTCCTCGTCATCACGGCTGAGCAGGCGGGGACGGCCTCCCGCCCACCGAGGGTCCAGGCAGGCCAGGCCGATCTCGTTGAACCGGTGGATCACATCGCGCACCGTGTCCTCATCGGCCTGCACCAACTGGGCGATGACCGGCACCCGGTTCCCGCCGGCCGAGGCGAGCAGCATCATCGCCCGCCGGTAGCGCACCGTGCTGGTACTGCCCCGGCGCACGATCTGCTGCAGCCGCTGCCCCTCCTGGTCGGTCAGCCTGCGGACTCGAACGGGCTCAGCCACCGCGCCTCCAGCGATCGAAACGGACGTCACCGCACATCCAACCGCCACGACCGACAACCCGGCGAACCTATGCGGTCACAGCACTAGAGACCGCCGCAGCCCCCTCCACAGCCAGCCCGGTGAGCGGGATCGGCGCGCCGGCAGCCGACCGGCAACCATGGCGAGATGATTCACTCTGCCCCTCGCCCGCCCGGCAGCGTAGGTCGAGCGCTCCAAGCGCAGGCCATGTTCGGCCTTGGTGAGAGCTGCCTGCTGCCTGCTCCGCGGTTGCCCTCCCCACATCGCCTCTGCGAGCCGGCGGGGAGCTGCCTCCTGCACTCGGCTCCCAAGATGGCCCCCGGAAACCACTCAGGGGCCTGATCCACTAAGTGGATCAGGCCCCTGACCTGGTCTTACGGCTGTCGGGGTGGCGGGATTTGAACCCACGACCTCTTCGTCCCGAACGAAGCGCGCTGCCAAGCTGCGCTACACCCCGATCGCCACCGGTGTCCCGGCGACATCGATTACTTTAGCCCACCGGCGGCCGGAGACGAAATCCGGTTTTTGTGCTGATCGAGACACGGGGGAACGATACGGGGGTGGGGTACGGGAGCCGTCGGCTCACTCGTCCCGGGCCGTCAGTGTCAGCAGGGTCGCCTCGGGCGGGCAGGCGAAGCGGACCGGGGTGTAGCGGTTGGTGCCGCAGCCGGCCGAGACGTGGAGGTAGGCGCGGCGGCCGTCGACGGAGTGGGAGGAGAGGCCCTTCACCCGGTCCGTGTCCAGGTCGCAGTTGGTGACCAGGGCTCCGTAGAAGGGGATGCAGAGCTGGCCGCCGTGGGTGTGGCCGGCCAGGATCAGCGGGTAGCCGTCCGCGGTGAAGGCGTCGAGGGATCGCAGGTAGGGGGCGTGGACCACGCCGATGGAGAGGTCGGCGCCCGTCTCGGGACCGCCCGAGACCTCCGCGTAGCGGTCGCGCTTGATGTGCGGGTCGTCGAGACCGGTGAAGGCGAGCTCGAGGCCGTCGAGCTTGAGGCTGCCGCGTGTGTTGGACAGGTTCAGCCAGCCCGCCTCGTCGAAGGCGTCCCGCATCGGTTCCCACGGGTTGTGGACGACGTTGACCGCCGGGGCGTTCCCGTTGAGTCCGTGCTTGCCCGCGGTCTTCTCGAAGAGGTAGCGGACGGGGTTGCGGAGCTTGGGGCCGTAGTAGTCGTTGGAGCCGAAGACGTACACACCCGGGAGCTCCATCAGTGGCCCGAGCGCGTCGAGCAGCTCCGGTACGGCCTCCGGGTCGGAGAGGTTGTCGCCGGTGTTCACGACGAAGTCCGGGCGCAGGCCCGCGAGTGACTGCAGCCAGGCGCGCTTCTTGCGCTGTCCGCTCACCATGTGCACGTCGGAGATCTGGAGGACGCGCAACGGGCGTGCCCCGTGCGGGAGTACCGGGATCGTGACCCGTCGCAGGCGGAACGAGCGGGCCTCGAATCCGGCTGCGTAGGCGAGGCCGGCGGCGCCGGCCGCGGCGGTGACCGCCGTGATTTTCAGGGGTACTCCGTAGCGTGCGCGCATGCGCCCATCGTCGCAGACAGTGCGTGCCGACCGGAAAACCTGCGGGCGGTGGGCGCCCCGCACCTGCCACAATCACCACATGACCACGCTCAAGTCCAAGCTCAAGGAAGACCTCACCACGGCCATGAAGGCGCGTGACGAGCTGACCTCGTCCACGCTCCGGCTGACCCTCACCGCGATCACCAAGGAGGAGGTCAGCGGCAAGTCGGCCCGCGAACTCTCCGACGACGAGGTGCAGAAGGTGATCGCCAGGGAGGCGAAGAAGCGCCGCGAGGCGGCCGAGGCCTTTTCGCAGGGCGGCCGGACCGAGCAGGCCGAGCGGGAGAAGAAGGAAGGCGAGCTGCTCGACACCTACCTCCCGCAGCAGCTGAGCGACGACGAGCTGTCCGCGATCGTGGCGTCCGCAGTCGAGGAGGCCAAGGCGGCCGGCGCCGAGGGGCCGCGTGCGATGGGTGCCGTGATGAAGATCGTGAACCCGAAGGTCGCGGGCCGCGCGGAGGGTGGCCGGGTGGCCGGCCTGGTCAAGAAGCTTCTCGCGGGCTGAGACGGCGGCGGAAGGCCCGCACGCATGAAGGCGGGGCGCACCCGGACCGGGTGCGCCC
>NZ_JBHVWF010000056.1:0-46696 GCF_042882365.1 Streptomyces sp. NPDC058221
GCCTGCACACCGGCCCCACGACGGTCGCAGACGCACGGCGGCCGGGTCCGGGGGCGTGCAGGGGAGTCCCCGCAGGACGACGAACAGATACCCGGCCCCCCTCACGTACCCGCCGCACGTTCGTCGTTTGAGGAGACGCCCCGGAGGGACCCCGGACCCCCACCCACCGGACAGACGCACCCCCGCGGGGGACCCGCACCCAAGCCCGTCCGGCGATTGAGGACGGAACCCCGAACCAAAGCACCCCGCACCGCTCAGATCAGTGACTCCAGCGGTACCGACGGGTCGGCCAGGGCGTCCGGGTCGACCGGCTGGCCCGCCTTGATCAGCTCCTGCACGGTGTCGGTGACGTCCCACACGTTCACGTTCATCCCGGCGAGCACCTTGCCGTCCTTCAGCCAGAAGGCGATGAATTCGCGCTTGCCCGCGTCCCCGCGGATCACCACCTGGTCGTAGCTGCCGGGCGGCGCCCAGCCCGAGTACTCCAGGCCGAGGTCGTACTGGTCGGAGAAGAAGTACGGCACCCGGTCGTAGGAGACGTCCTGGCCGAGCATGGCGCGGGCCGCCGCCGGGCCGCCGTTCAGCGCGTTGGCCCAGTGCTCCACCCGCAGCCGGGTGCCGAGCAGCGGATGGGCCACGCCCGCCACGTCACCGGCGGCGTAGATGTGCGGGTCGCTGGTGCGCAGGGAGGCGTCGACGGCGATGCCGCCGCCCTGCGCGCGGGGAACGATGTCGAGTCCTGCGGCCTCGGCGAGTGCGGAGCGCGGGGCGGCTCCGATCGCGGCCAGGACGTCGTGGGCGGGGTGCTCCTCGCCGTCGTCGGTGCGGACCGCGAGCACCATGCCGTCCTGGCCGACGATCTCGGTGAGCCTGCCGCCGAAGTGGAAGCGGACGCCGTGGTCGCTGTGCAGATCGGTGAAGATCTGGCCGAGCTCGGGGCCGATGACCCGGTGCAGCGGGGTCGCCTCCGGTTCGACGACGGTGACCTCGGCGCCGTAGCCGCGGGCGGCCGCCGCGACCTCCAGGCCGATCCAGCCGGCTCCGGCGATCACCAGATGGCCGTTGTCGCGGCCGAGTGCGGACAGGACGTTGCGCAGCCGGTCGGAGTGGGCCAGGCGGCGCAGATGGTGGACACCGGCCAGGTCGGTGCCGGGGATGTCGAGGCGGCGCGGCTCGGCGCCGGTGGCCAGCAGCAGCTTGTCGTAGTGGATGACGGTGCCGTCACCGAGCTCCACGGAACGGGCCTCGCGGTTCAGCACGGTGACCGGCTGGCCGAGGTGGAGCTCGATGTCGGCCCCCGCGTACCAGGCCGTCTCGTGGACGAAGACGCTGTCGCGGTCCTCCTTGCCGGCCAGGTACCCCTTGGAGAGCGGTGGCCGTTCGTACGGATGGTCGCGCTCATCGCCGATCAGGATGACCCGGCCGCTGAAACCCTCCGCGCGGAGCGTCTCCGCTGCCTTCGCTCCGGCCAGTCCTCCGCCGACAATGACGAACGTCCGATGTGCGTCGACCACTTGATGCCTCCTCGGTGCTTGCTGCGCGGCGCCAACTGCGAGCGTCCCGCACGCAGCGTGATGGCGAAAGGGGGTGTGACCCGATCAGGTCACGCCCAGTGGTCATGGGCCGGTCGGGGAACCGGTGCCGCACCACGGGGAAAAGGGTGGCAGGGACGGTGCCGGGTCATCGGCCACGTTCGGTGAGCGAGTGGTGCAGGGTGCGGGCCGACGCGTCGGTCAGGGCGGCGATCTGGTCGACCAGGACGCGCTTGCGGGACCGGTCGTCGGGGGCGGCCTCGTACAGCGCCCGCAGCTGCGGCTCCAGCCCCTCCGGCGCGCGGGCGGTCAGCGCCGCGGCCAGTTCGGCGATGACGATCCGCTGGTCGGCGCGGATCACCTCCTGCTCGGCGCGCTGCATGACGTAGCGGTCGGCGACCGCCTTGAGCACCGCGCACTCGTTGCGCGCCTCGCGGGGCACGACGAGCTCGGCGCCGTATCTGCCGAGGCGGCCGGTGCCGTACGCCTTGCGGGTGCCGCTCTCGGCGGCGAGGCAGAACCGGCCGATCAGCTGGCTCGTGGCGTCCTTCAGCCGGGCCTGGGCGACGGCCGAGCCGTCGTAGCCGTGCGGCCACCAGTCCTGGCCGATGAGCCGGTCCAGTGCGTCGGACAGCTCCTGCGGGTCGGTCTCCGCGGGGACGTAGCGTCCGATGGCGACCGACCAGATCTCCTGCCGCTCCGGCTCGGCGTCGAGGCAGTTGGGGTCGATGTGCCCGGCGTGCAGCCCGTCCTCGAAGTCGTGGACCGAGTACGCCACGTCGTCGGACCAGTCCATCACCTGGGCCTCGAAGCACGTGCGGTCCTGCGGGGCGTCCTTGCGGAACCAGTCGAACACCGGCAGGTCGTCCTCATACACCCCGAACTTCGGTGAGCCGGGGTCGGTGGGGTTCGCGCCCCGGAGCCACGGGTACTTGGTGGCGGCGTCGAGGACGGCGCGGGTCAGGTTGAGTCCGACGCTGGCCGGCTCACCGGTACGGGTGTCGGGCACGAACCGTTTCGGTTCGAGCCGGGTCAGCAGGCGCAGCGACTGGGCGTTCCCCTCGAATCCGCCGCAGTCGGATGCGAAGTCGTTGAGCGCCTGCTCGCCGTTGTGCCCGAAGGGCGGGTGGCCCATGTCGTGGGAGAGGCAGGCCGTCTCGACCAGGTCGGGGTCGCAGCCGAGCGCGGCGCCGAGTTCCCGGCCGACCTGGGCGCATTCCAGTGAGTGGGTGAGCCGGGTGCGGGGGCTGGCGTCCCAGGCGTAGCTGCGGGTGCCGGGGGTGACGACCTGGGTCTTCCCGGCGAGCCGGCGCAGCGCGGCGGAGTGGAGCACCCGGGCGCGGTCCCGCTGGAAGGCGGTGCGGCCCGGCCGTTTGTCCGGCTCGGGGTCCCAGCGCTCGGCGTCGGCGGCGCCATAGGGTGTCGTGTCCGGTTCCTGGCTGCCCTGCGTGCCTTCCATGAGGTCGACATTAAACGGCCGGGCTGACATGAGGGCTCAGGCGGACGCCAGGAAATGTGTGTTCATCAGAGTTTCGTGCGCCGGGACGCCGGTCGCCCGTGCCTGGTCGTAGCGGTGCAGCAGCAGCCGGGCCATCGCCGGGTGTGCGCCGAGCGGGGCGGACGCGATCCACGGTGCCGCCTCGGCCGCGGCCGAGGCGAAGCGTCCGGGGGCGGTGAAGTACGAGGCGACGGCCACCCGTCGGCGGCCGCGGGCGGCCAGTGCGCGCAGGGCGGCCGGGACGGTGGGCGTCGTGGCGGAGGCGTAGGCGGGCACGACGGGCACCCCGCCGAGCCGTTCGCTGAGCAGACGCGCGGTGCGACGGGTGTCGGCCGCCGATTCGGGGTCGCGGGACCCGGCGGCGGCCAGCACCACGGCGCTGTTGCGGTTCCCGTCGTCCGCGGCCTGCCAGCCGGCCTCGGCGAGCCGCCCGTGCAGCGCCTCGGCCAGCAGCGGGTGCGGTCCGAGGGGGCCGGCGGTGCGGGTGCGCAGGGCGGGCGCGCCCGCGACGGCCTCCGGGATGTCCTGCTTGACGTGGTAGCCGCGGCCCAGCAGCAGCGGGACCAGGACCGCCTCGCCGTTGCCCAGCGCGTCCAGGGCCGCCGGCAGGAGGGGTTCGTTGAGCTCGATGTGCCCGAGCCGGACGTCGAGCCCCGGCCGCAGCTCCCGCACCTGGCCGAGGAGCTCGGTCACCGTGCGCAGCGCCTGCGGGTCGCGGCTGCCGTGCGCGACGGCGACCAGGGCGGGGGCGGCCAGGGCGCTCACATGGCCCTGGGCGGGCTGGTGCCGGGTGCGGTGCATGGGCTGTCGGGTTCCGTTCAGGGAGACGAGGCTGAGCTGGGTGCCGAGCTGTGCGGTGATGCGGGTCAGCAGTTGCGCCGTGCTGTCGAGGGGCAGGGACTCCTGGGAGTGTTCCGGTGCCGGCTCCGTCATGGACCGATGGTGCCGGGCGCAGGTTGCCGCGTCGTTGCGTACCGGTCACGGATGTTTACCGCGGGCTCACCGCACGGCCGGGGGCACTGTCGGAAGACGGAGCCGCGGCCCGGTCCGCGTCGCCGAACAGCCGCTCGACGACCAGGGCGACGCCGTCCTCCTCGTTGCTGACGGTGTGCACCGGTACGGCGGCCAGCACGGCCGGGTGGGCGTTGGCCATCGCGTAGCCGGTGCCTGCCCAGTCGAGGACGCTGAGGTCGTTGGGCATGTCACCGAACGCGATGACCTCGGAGGCGTCGATGCCCCGCCCCGCGCACAGCGCCGACAGTGTGCCGGCCTTGGTGACGCCCCTCGCGCTGATCTCCAGCAGGCCGCGCCCGCCGGAGTGGGTGAGCTGCACCTCGCTGCCCACACCCGGCCTGGCCGCGGCCAGCAGGGCGTCCGCATCGATCCGCTCCGACCAGGCGAGCAGCTTGGTGACGGGCGCCTCGGTGAGCCACAGGTCGGCGAGGGAGGGGACGGGCCGTTCGGCGCCGATGTCCTCGGAGAGGCGCAGCCGGTAGGCCGGTTCGTAGAGGACCTGGTTGCCGGTCTCCAGGGCGAAGCCGATCCCGGGCACCGCGGCGGCCAGCGCGGTGGCCACCCGCCGGGCGGTGCTCAGGGACAGGACGCGGGAGGAGACGACGGTGCGGGTCGCGATGTCGTACACGAGCGCGCCGTTGCTGCACACCGCCGTGCCCGCGAGGCCGGTGGCCTCCGCGAGCCGGTCGACGAACCGGGGCGGGCGGGCGGTGACGATGACGATCTCCGCGCCCGCACCCTCGGCCGCGCGCAGGGCGCGCAGCGTACGGGGCGAGAGGGTGCCGTCGTTGCGCAGCAGGGTGCCGTCGAGATCGGAGGCGATCAGCCTTGGGAGCGACATCGGCCGATGCTACCGACGCCCGTGCGGGGAGAACCCTTTGGGCCGTCCCGCCGTCAAGTCATAGGGGGACAGTGCGACACGGCACAGGACGGACAGGAACGGGGGTGTTCCCGTGCGGTTGAGGCGACGGGGAGCAGAGGCGGGCGACCGGGGACGGCTGAGGAGGACAGCGGCCCGGCTGCGCCCCCGGCTGCCGCGGACCACGCGGGGGCGGCGGCGGGCCGTGCAGGGCGTGATGATCGCCTGCGTACTGGGCCTGGCACCCGCCACCTGGATGTACACGGCCGCCGACGCCCGGGTGCGGACGGCGGCGGACGCACCCGCGCAGGAGGTCGCCGTGGTGTTCGGGGCGGGGCTGTGGGACGGGAAGCCGTCCCCGTATCTCGCGAACCGGCTCCGGGCCGCGGCCGGGCTGTACCGGGACAAGAAGGTGAAGGTCGTGCTGGTGACCGGGGACAACAGCCGGGTGGAGTACGACGAACCGGACGCGATGCGCTCGTTCCTGGTCGCGCACGGGGTGCCGGACAGCAGGATCGTCAGCGACTTCGCGGGTTTCGACACCTGGGACTCGTGCGTCCGGGCCAGGAAGATCTTCGGGGTGGAGCGGGCCGTGCTGGTGACCCAGGGCTTCCATGTCCGGCGGGCCATCGCGCTGTGCCGGGCTGCGGGGATCGACGCGTACGGCGTCGGGGTCGACGCCGCGCACGACGCGACCTGGTACTACGGCGGGACGCGGGAGATGTTCGCGGCGGGGAAGGCCGCTCTGGAGGCGCTGTTCAAGCCCGATCCGCACTTCCTGGGCCCCCGGGAGCGGGGGGTGGACGTGGCTCTCGCGGCGGATACCCGGTGAGCCCCCGCCGCGGAGCCGGGGCCGTCAGCTCCCTCCCGAGGTGACCGGCGCGGTCTCCGCCGACACCCAGCCCAGGTAACCGGCGCTGCCCCGTACCACCGGAATCGCGATGATCTCCGGGGTGTCGTAGTCGTGCGCCTCCTGGAGGTGGGCCTCCAGTTCGTCGTACCGCTCGGCCGTCGTCTTGAGGAGCAACTGCCATTCCTCGGTGGTCTCGATGGCGTTCTGCCACCGGTAGACGGAGAGGACGGGCGCGGAGATCTGTACGCAGGCGGCGAGGCGCGCCTCCACCACGCCCTGCGCCAGCAGCCGGGCCTTCTCCTCGCTGTCCGTCGTGGTCAGTACGGTCAGCCATGCGGGCGACGTCACTTCGGTCTCCTCGGATTCGGCGGCGGTCCTCCCCCGATTGTCGGGGGCCGGGACCGCTGCCGCCCGGTCAGTCGCCGTACGGCCGCACCTCCTTCGCGTCCCGCAGCGCCCGGCCCCACCACACGAGCTGGTCGAGCAGGGTCTTCGCGGCGGCGTCGGGACCGGCCGGGTCCCGGTGCCTGCCCTCGTCGTCGAACAGGGCGCCGGCGTTGTGGAAGGAGACGGTGTCGCGGATCGAGACGGTGTGCAGTTCGGCGAAGACCTGCCGCAGGTGCTCGACCGCGCGCAGGCCGCCGGAGACTCCGCCGTAGGAGACGAACGCGACGGGTTTGGCCTGCCATTCGGCGCGGTGCCAGTCGATCAGGTTCTTGAGCGGGGCCGGGTAGGAGTGGTTGTACTCGGGCGTGATGACGACGAAGGCGTCGGCGGCCGCCAGCCGGGCCGAGACCTCGGCCAGCAGGACCCGGTCATCGGATCCGGGACGGTAGGAGAGCGCGGTCGGCAGGTCGAGTCCGGCGACGTCGACGAGATCCGTCTCGATACCGGGGTGGGCGTCGGTGCGGGAGCGGAACCAGTCGGCGACGACGGGGGCGAAGCGGCCCTCGCGGTTGCTGGCGAGGATGACCGCGACCTTCAGCGGGGCGTCGGAGGAGGCAGCGGCGGCCGTGGATGCGGGTGTGGTTTCGGCGGTGTTCTCAGCTGTGGTGAGGTCCATACGAAGAGACTCACGCCTCAACCATGGTTGAGGTCAAGCGCGGCACAACCGGCCCTTACGCCGAGCGTGTCCCCATACGGTGGAACGCATGACGACTCCAGCAGCCGCGCCGTTCCCGTACGCCGAGTTCGACGGGCACCCGGCCACCGAGGACGATCTGCGGACGGCCGCCTTCTTCAACTACGGTCATTTCACCGCCATGCAGGTCAGGAAGGGCCGGGTGCGCGGACTCGGGCTGCACCTGGACCGGCTGGACACCGCGAACCGGGCACTCTTCGAACTCCCCCTGGACGGCGAACGGGTGCGTGAGCTGATCCGGCACGCGCTGGCCGGCGCGGGGGCCTTGGACGCCTCGGTGCGGGTGCAGGGATTCCTGCCGCCGGGCGCCACCGCGACGACCGTCATGGTCACGGTGCGCGGGCCGGCGACGATGTCCACCGAACCGAAGAGCATGATGTCCGTCCCGTACGCCCGTGCCGCGCCGCACCTCAAGCGCCCCGGTGACTTCGGCCAGACGTACTACGCGAACCTCGCCACCCGCGCGGGCTTCGACGACGCGGTACTGACGCTGGCGGACGGCTCGGTGACCGAGGGCTCGTTCAACAACATCGGTTTCTGGGACGGCGATTCGGTCGTCTGGCCGCAGGCACCCGCACTGCTCGGCACCACCATGGCACTGCTGGAGCAGGAGCTTCCCGGCACGGGAGTCCGCTCGGAGCAGCGTGCGGTGACGCTGGACGGGCTGGGGGCCTACCGGTCGGCGTTCGTCACCAACTCCCAGGGCATGGCGCCGGTCCGGCGGATCGACGACACCGCGTTCACGGTGGACGAAGAGCTGATGAAGCGGCTGGAGGAGGCCTACGGGAGGGCGCCCCTGGACACCGTCTGAGAGACGCCGGGGCGCCGACCGGACCGGGGCCCGGCGTGCGGCAGGGCGGCGGCACGGCCGGGTCCGGTCGGGGCCCCGGGCAGCGAGGGGGGACCATGGGTGCATGCAGATCCCCGCCGAAGGCCCGCAGTCGCGCATGCAGATCCACATCGAGGGCTCGCGTCTCCCCGGCCGTTCGTGCGGTCCGGACGGCGACTTCGCCGGCTACGAGAACATCCACGTGGGCGTGCAGCGCAAGGACCGGCCCGGCGAACTGTTCGGGCTGATTCCGGGCGACGCCCCGTCCGCCTCCTGGACCCTGGACTGCACGGCCGCCGCCACCGCGGACGGGGTCGAGATCAGCGGGCCGTACGTACAGAACCGGCTCGGCGGACGCTTCGTCTACCTGTCGTGGGGCACGGTCGACGACGGGAACGGACTCTTCTCCATGTTCCGGCGGGCCAAGCTGATGTTCGCCGACGTCGGGGCGGAGGTCCTCGAAACGGCCGCCCGCTCCGGGCACCTCACCGCACGGCTGCCGCTCTCCGACGACCGGGGCAGGCCGCTCTGCGGCCGTGTCCGGCCGCCGCTCGCCGAATGGTCCGCCGCCACTCCCGCGTGAACGCCACCGGACGGACGCCGGACGCCTGCGGCGGGGGCGCGTAAAGCCCTCACACATGGAGCCACCCCCACCGGGCCCAGGGGGGGCGGGTCCGGTGAGGGCGGCGGCCGGGGGCGGCAGAGCGTCGCCGTCCCGTGGGGGGTGTGATGCGTGTGCCCCCCGACCACAAGGTCATGCATGTGATGTACGCCACATTACCCTCAGGGGCCATCACCCGATCGGCACCGAGCACCCAAGAGGGCCGCACCCCTCCCATCATCACCGCTCCGACCTGCACGTATACCGAGGCGCAAGGAGGCGGCGCCGGTCCGATCGGGTGACAGCTGACTCGGTGTCAGCAGGCGTGGGCGGCCGCCCCGCCGTTAGCTCGGAGCCAGGACACACCCGCCAGCGCCCCTGCTCGGAGGAACCCCCCATGCGCAGTCCTGTCCGCCTCGTGACCGGCACCGCCGCCGCGGCCCTCGCCGCCGCAGCGCTCGGACTCTCTGCCGCCGCCCCGTCGGCGTACGGGGACGAACCGGGCTCGCTGGAGATCTCCCCGGCGAGCGCGGCCCCGGGGGCCACCGTCATGGTGAACACCAGCGCCTGCGGGGGCGACACCGCAGCGACCGGCGACGCGAGCTCCCTGGACGCCTCCCGCTTCGCGCTCGCACCGGCCACCCTCAAGGAGGTCCTGGCCGGTTCCTTCCGGGTGCCGGGCAACGTCGAGCCGGGCCCGTACAACATCGATGTGGCCTGTGAGAACGGCAAGGAGGCCACCGGCGAGATCGAGGTGAAGGCCGCCGGCACCGCGGGCAAGGACAGCACCGACCCCGCCGGCGCCGCAGGCAAGGACAGTACGGATCCGGCCGGCACCGCGGGCAGGGACGATGACGCCGGGACGGACACGCTTCCGAGTGACTCGGAGGAGGACTCCCCCGCGGACCCGTACGGCTCGTCCGACTACGACTCCACGGGTCTCGACGAGGCCGAGGCCACCGGCTCCTCCCTGGTGCCGGACTCCCCGGCGGAGCCGGGCCGCGGCACCTCCAGCGAGCGTCCGAGCCCGTCGGAGCACGAGAGCTCCGCCACGCACGACAGCTCCTCCGCGCAGGACAGCTCGTCGGGCGGCTACGAGACCCCTTCCGGCCGCCGCTCGTCGGCCGTACCCACCGCCCCCACGGGGCACGTCAAAACCGGTGTCGGCGGCAGCGTCGGGCCGGACACCACCCAGATCGCGGCGGGAGCCGGCGTTCTCGCCGCGACCGCCGTCGGCGGAGCCTGGCTCCTGCGTCGCCGGGCGAGCGGCACGCAGGACGACAGCTGACGGAGACTTCCACCTCTCCGTCCCGCCTGGTTTCCGTCCCGGTGGCCCAGTGCCACCGGGACGGGACCGTATCCACCTTTCGTCACCCGGAGGACGACCGTGTCCCAGAAGGCCAAGGGCTGGCTGCTCGTCGTCGCGGCACTGGCCGGTGTCTGGCTGATCCGGAACGGCTCCGACGCCCGGCTGACCCCGCCACGACCGGCCTCCGCCGAGGCCTTCACCGCCGGACCGGAACTGCTGCCGGGGTCACCGGTCGCCGAACCGCTGCGCCCCTCGGCCCCCGTCCGCATCCGGATCCCGAGCATCCGGGTGGACGCCCCGATGATGCGGCTCGGGCTCGGGCCGGACGGCAGCCTCGATGTGCCGCCGCCCGGTAACACCGACATCGTCGGCTGGTACAAGGACGGCACGCCGCCGGGCGCCAGGGGCACCGCGATCGTCGCCGGCCATGTCGACAACGCCCAGGGCCCGTCCGTCTTCTACGACCTGGGCACGCTCAAGAAGGGCAGCAGCGTCGAGGTGGACCGGCAGGACGGCCGCACCGCCGTCTTCTCGCTCGACGCCATCGAGGTGTACGACAGCAAGGACTTCCCCGACCAGCGGGTGTACGGGTCATCGGAACACGCCTCGCTGCGGCTGATCACCTGCGGCGGCGGCTTCTCCGAGTCGACCGGCTACGAGGGCAACGTGGTGGCGTACGCCCACCTCGCCTCGGTGCGCTGACGTCGGGCGGGGCCGAGGGCCGGGCAGAACCTTGACGACAGACCCGAGGTGCTCAGGCGTTCCACTGGTCGAAGGCGAGCTTCGCGACCAGCGAGAACACCACGACCAGCAGCACCCCGCGGACGAACTCGCTGCCCCTGCTCAGCGCCATCCGCGCCCCGACCAGGCCGCCCGCCAGGTTGAACACCGCCATCAGGCCGGCCAGCTGCCACATCACGTTGCCCTGGTAGGCGAACATCGCGAGCGCGCCGGCATTGGTGCAGACGTTCACGATCTTCGCGGTGGCGGAGGCCGTCACCAGGTCCAGGTGGAGCACCGCGGTCAGCGCCAGCACCAGGAAGGTGCCGGTACCCGGACCGAACAGCCCGTCGTACAGGCCGATGCCGCCCCCCACCAGGACGATCGCGGTGACGGTACGGGCCCGGGTGACCTGCGGCGGCGTGCCGTCCTCGGGCGCCCTGCCGAACCGCGGCCGCAGCATCACGAACGCCGCGACCGCCAGCAGCACCACCATGATCACCGGGCGCAGCACCTCGCTGCTGATCCCGGCGGCGAAGAAGGCGCCGGTCATCGATCCGGCCAGGGCCGCCAGCCCGATCCGCAGCGCCGTCCCGACCTTCACCGGCGCCTTGCGCGCGTAGGCGACGGCGGCGCCGGACGTACCGACGATGGCGACCGCCTTGTTGGTACCGAGGACATGCGCCGCCGGGACGTGCGGCAGCCCCAGCAGCAGCGCGGGCAGCAGGAGCAGTCCGCCGCCGCCGACCACCGCGTCGATCCAGCCGGCCGCGCCCGCGGCGAGGCACAGCACGACGAGGGTGGTCACGGTTATGTCAGGCATGATCGCGACCCTAAGGAAACGGCACGTGTCGCGTCCAACCGTGCCGCCGCGGGGGCGGAAAAGTTGAGCGAACCCAGAGCTTTCCGGGACTCCCCCGGCCCCGGCGGCCGCCTCCGCCGCCTCACAGACCGCCCTCACCGGCGCTGAGCGCAAGGTTCCTCCCGGGAAACAGCGGGGATCCGGACGGGTAACACCCGCCGGACACGCTTCCTCCATGAGCACACGGGCCGAGGCTCCCCGCTCCACCTGCTCACCGACCACGGAGGCTTCTGAGATGCCGGTGTCCCCTTCCCCGACCGCCCCCACCTCCAGCGCCCCGGCTGTGCCGACCATCGTGGTCGTCGGGCACGGGATGGTCGGCCAGCGGTTCCTGGAGGCGCTCGCCGACCGCGGCCTGACCGGCGCGGCCGGCACCGCCAGGGTCGTCGTGCTCTGCGAGGAGCCGCGCGCCGCCTACGACCGGGTCCAGCTGACCTCGTACTTCTCCGGACGCACCCCGGACGACCTGTCGCTGGTCGAGCCCGGATTCATGGGGCGGCACGGCTTCGAGCTGCGCCTCGGCGACCCGGCCGAGTCCCTGGACCGCGAGGCGCGCACGGTCACGGCCCGCTCCGGCGAGACCTTCGGCTACGACACGCTGGTGCTGGCCACCGGCTCCTACCCGTTCGTCCCGCCGGTCCCCGGCAAGGACACCGAGGGCTGCTTCGTCTACCGCACGATCGAGGACCTGCTCGCGATCGAGGCGTACGCGAAAACGGCGCGGACCGGTGCGGTCGTCGGTGGCGGGCTGCTCGGCCTGGAGGCGGCGGGCGCTCTGAAGGGGCTCGGACTCGACACGCACGTGGTGGAGTTCGCGCCCCGGCTGATGCCCGTACAGATCGACGAGGGCGGCGGCGCGGCGCTGCTCCGCACCATCGAGAACATGGGCCTGACCGTCCACACGGGCGTCGGCACCCAGGAGGTGACCGCGGGCGCCGACGGCTCGGTGAACGGGATGTCGCTCTCCGACGGCTCCTCGCTCGCCACGGATCTGGTGGTCTTCTCGGCCGGGGTGCGGCCCCGCGACCAGCTGGCCCGGGACTGCGGTCTCGCGGTCGGGCAGCGCGGCGGCATCGTCGTGGACGAGGCGTGCCGCACCTCCGATCCGGCGGTCTTCGCGATCGGCGAGTGCGCGCTGGCCACGGATGGCCGGGTGTACGGGCTGGTGGCGCCCGGCTACGAGATGGCGCAGACCGCCGCCGGGGTGATCGCCGGCGAGGAGGCCTCGTTCACCGGTGCCGACATGTCGACGAAGCTGAAGCTGCTCGGGGTGGACGTGGCCTCGTTCGGCGACGCGCACGGCGCCTCGGAGGGCTGCCTCGACGTGGTGTACGCGGACTCCCGCTCCGGCGTCTACAAGAAGCTGGTGATCGGGCAGGACGGCACGCTGCTGGGCGGGGTGCTCATCGGGGACGCCGACCAGTACGGCACGCTGCGGCCGATGACGGGCACCGTCCTGCCGGTCGCCCCCGAGCAGCTGGTGCTGCCCGCCGGTACGGGCGGTCCGGCCGTCCTCGGCCCGTCCGCACTGCCCGACGACGCGGTGATCTGTTCCTGCCACAACGTCACCAAGGGCGCGGTCTGCGAGCACGGCACGCTGCCCGAGGTGAAGAAGTGCACCAAGGCCGGTACCGGCTGCGGCAGTTGCGTCAAGGTCATCGGCCAGCTGCTCCCGCAGAGCCAGGACAAGGGGCTGTGCGGCTGTTTCGCGTACACCCGCAGTGAGCTGTACGAGATCGTCCGCACCCTGGAGATCACCTCGTACGCCGCGCTGCTCGACTCGCACGGCCGCGCATCGGCGCGCGGCGGCGACGGCTGCGAGGTCTGCAAGCCGACGGTCGGTTCGGTGATCGCCTCGCTGGCGCCGACGGTCGGCGCGAGCGGCTACGTACTGGACGGCGAGCAGGCGGCCCTCCAGGACACCAACGACCACTTCCTGGCCAACCTCCAGCGCAACGGCTCGTACTCGATCGTGCCGCGCATACCCGGCGGCGAGATCACACCGGAGCGGCTGATCGTGATCGGCGAAGTGGCAAGGGACTTCGGGCTCTACACCAAGATCACCGGAGGTCAGCGCATCGACCTGTTCGGCGCCCGCGTCGAGCAGCTGCCGCTCATCTGGACCCGGCTGGTCGACGCGGGCTTCGAGTCGGGGCACGCGTACGGGAAGTCGCTGCGGACGGTCAAGTCCTGTGTGGGGCAGACGTGGTGCCGCTACGGCGTACAGGACTCGGTGAAGATGGCGATCGACCTGGAGCTGCGCTACCGGGGCCTGCGCTCCCCGCACAAGCTGAAGTCGGCCGTCTCGGGCTGCGCCCGGGAGTGCGCGGAGGCCCGCGGCAAGGACTTCGGGATCATCGCCACCGCCGGCGGCTGGAACCTGTACGTGGGCGGCAACGGCGGCGCCACCCCGCGCCACGCGGACCTGCTCGCCCAGGACCTGTCCGATGCCGAACTGGTGCGCCTCATCGACCGGTTCCTGATGTTCTACATCCGCACCGCGGACCGTCTTGAGCGCACCTCCACCTGGCTGGACCGCATCGAGGGCGGCCTGGAGCACGTCCGGGACGTCGTCGTGCACGACTCTCTCGGACTCTGCGACGAGCTGGAGCGGCTGATGGCCGACCACGTCCGCGGCTACCGCGACGAATGGGCCGAGACCATCAACGACCCGGAGCGGCTGCGCCGCTTCGTCACCTTCGTCAACGCACCCGACGCACCCGACCCGTCGGTGAAGTTCGTCCCGGAACGCGACCAGGTCAAGCCCGACCTGGACATCCTCGCGGGCCCGGTTCTCGCCATCCGCACTCTTGAAGGGACCGCCTCCTGATGACGACCCGGACGATGAACGGGACGACGGAGACCGCGCAGGACACCCGGGTCATCCGGCTCGCAGCCGGGAACGACTGGCTGGCCGTCTGCGACCGTTCGCAGCTCACACCCGGCCGCGGGGTCGCGGCGCTGCTCCCGGACGGCAGGCAGGCCGCGCTGTTCATGGACCGTGCGGGACATACGTACGCGATCGACAACCGCGACCCGTTCACCGGGGCCTATGTCCTCTCGCGCGGCCTGGTCGGATCGGACGGCGGGCAGCCGTTCGTCGCCTCTCCGCTGCTCAAGCAGCGCTTCGACCTGGCCACGGGGGCCTGCCTGGACGACGACGAGGTCACCGTCGCGGTCTTCGCCGTCCGTACGGACTGAGCGGGGTTCCCCGCACGGCGGTGGCCGGAGAGGACCGGCGAACGCCCCCTTCCGGCCACCGGGCCGCCCGGTCGTAGGCTTGATCCATGAGCCAGGGCCGGTACGCGAGTGACATTCCCGACCAGAGCGGCCGTACGGCCGTGGTGACGGGAGCCAACAGCGGCATCGGGCTGATCACCGCCCGGGAGCTGGCACGGCATGGTGCCCGGGTGCTGCTCGCCTGCCGTGACGAGCGGCGCGGCAAGGCGGCGGAGTCCCGCATCCGCGGCGCGGTGCCGGGCGCGGACGTGGAGTTCGCGGCGCTGGATCTGGCCGATCTGTCGTCGGTACGGGAGTTCGCCGCCGCGTACACCCCGGACCGGCTCGATCTGCTGATCAACAACGCCGGGGTGATGGCCCTTCCGTACGGGAGGACCGCCGACGGCTTCGAGACCCAGTTCGGCGTCAACCACCTCGGGCACTTCGCCCTCACCGGCCTGCTGCTGCCGAAGCTCCTCGCCACCCCGGGCTCGCGGGTGGTGAGCGTCTCCAGCGGTCTGCACGTCCTGTCCAACATCGACATGGGCGATCTGAACAGCGAGCGGAACTACCGCCGGTGGATCGCCTACGGCCGCTCGAAGACGGCCAATCTGCTGTTCATCCACGAGCTCGCCCGGCGGACCGCCGGCGTCGGCAACGCACTGGTGGCCGCCGCCGCGCACCCCGGCTACGCGTCGACCAATCTGCAGACGGCGGGCGTCCGGATGGAGAACCGCAGGACCGCGGAGCGGGTTGTCGAGCTCGGCAACCGGATCATCGCCCAGCCCGCGTCGGCGGGCGCCCTGCCCACCCTGTACGCGGCCACCGCGCCCGGCGTACGGCCCGACTCGTTCACCGGTCCGAGGCTGCTGGGCTGGCGCGGCGCGCCCGCACCGTCCTGGCGGGCGGGCTGGACGCTCAACGATGTGGCGAGCGAGCGGCTGTGGGTGGCGTCGGAGCAGCTGACCGGCGTCACCTTCGCGGACCTCGCGGCCTGACACCTGGGCCGGCCGGCCGCCTGCCCCGTGCGCTCAGCCCTGGCCCTCGACCGCGGACGGGTCCATCCACACGACCTCCCAGTTGTGGTGGTCGGGGTCCTGGAAGGACCGGCCGTACATGAAGCCGAGATCCTGCGTCTCACCGGCGGGCGATCCGCCGGAGGCGAGGGCGGTGTCGACCAGCTCGTCCACCTTCTCCCGGCTGTCGGCGCTGAGCGCGAGGATCACCTCGGTGGTCGTCGAGGCGTCCGCGATCTCCTTCTTGGTGAAGTCCTTGAAGCGCGGCTCCTCCAGCAGCATGGCGAAGATCGTGTCGCTGATGACGAGACAGGCGGTGCGGTCGTCGCTGAACTGGGGGTTGAACGAGTAGCCCAGCTTCCCGAAGAAGCCCTTGGTCGTCTCCAGGTCCTTGACCGGCAGGTTCACGAAGATCATCTGAGGCATGGCCGTCTCACTCTCTCGGTGCGTCGATCCTGTGCGCTCGGTGTGAACGCGTTACGAGAGGTAGACGCCGGGGCCGCGGGAAACTCATCGGCGCCGGACGAGGAAGTTACGTCAGGCATGCACCGCACCGCTCACGGCACGGCGAGCGGCGCACCGCCCCGCAGCAGCGATCCGCCCAGGGGGGTCAGTGTGTGCAGGACCGAGCTGCCGTGGCGCAGGGTGTGCACCAGGCCCGCTTCACGCAGCACACAGGCGTGCTGGCTGGCGGATGCGAGGGAGACCCCGGCCCGGCGGGCGAGCTCGCTGGTCGTGCAGCCGTCGCCGATGGTCCGCAGGACCGTCGACCGGGTGTGTCCGAGGAGCCGGCCGAGCCAGGGGCCCGGTTCGGCGAAGACCGGGGCACCGGCGTGGCCGACCGGATAGACGAGCACCGGCGGCAGCAGCGGATCGCGCAGCACGACCGGGGTGCCGCGGCAGAAGAACGAGGGCTGGAGGAGCAGCCCCCGGCCGTCCAGGTGCAGTTCGCGGTCGACCGGGTAGTCCGCCTCCAGGACCGGGGCCCGCCAGCGGATCACCGGCGGGAGCGAGGCGAGGAGTTCGTCCGCGCCGCCGTCCAGGAGGGCGCGGCCGCGGACGGCCCGGTCGGCCTCGACGCCGGCCTGGATGTGCGGCCAGTACGGTTCGACCGCGGCGCGGTGGTAGCCGCGCAGTGCCCCGATGAGCCGGCCCAGCGGCTCGGAGCGCCCTTCCCGCAGCGCGTCCAGCCGGAGCGGCCGGACGGTCCGCCGGACCGTGGCGGCACGGCCGGCGACCGCTCCCCCGGCGCCCAGCACCGCCAGCTCGTCCCGCAGCCGCTCGGGCGGGGTGTCACGCAGGGCCTCAATTCCGGCGGCGAAGTCCAGGGGCTCCGAAGCTTCCTGAGAAGGCGTCAGGAAGTCAGGGAAATAGCCGCGCGGTGGAACCACGGCTGACAGCAGATGTGCTTCACCATTCAACCGCGGACGGGTTTCCGTGCGCCATTTCCCGAACACCGTGGAAGCACGCCGGTCCCTCAGCCGGTGAAGGCTGAGAATGGTCTCCCACAATGCGTCCGGCCCGGTGGCCATCCGCACCTTGGAAAGGTCCCATCCGGATACATGGATACGCAGCACCGAACCCCCACCCGCTTGCACCTGCAATTACCCCCGCCCAAGGGTATGCGAGCCGTCACACCACGTCACCACGGGGTTTCGGCCAGAGGTGAAACGTCTCGCCCCGACCGGCGTCACCCGAAAGGCTGTACGACGTCGGGTTGCGATTCCAGAGCCACCGGCAGAGCGAGTGAAGGCCGTGGGGGGTTTTGCTCGCTCGGCGGCGGTTGGCAATGGTGCGGCTCCGCGCCCGGCGGGGGTAAACGGGGCGCGGTCCATGGATGGGGATCCCTGGACCGCGCCCCGGTCCGTTCCGGCTCACCTCTTTGCGCATTAAACGAAGCAATGGAGCGCCCGGAAAGATGGAAAGCGCTCACTGTGCCCACCGGATCCCGCGAGGCCCACGGGCCCGGCGGACATGGCGAGGCGGGGGGCCCCCCCCCCACGGGGGCCCCCCCCCCCCGCAAAAAACACCCCCCCCCCCCCCACCGCGCCCCACACACCAAACCCACCCCACCCCCGGGTGCCGCCGCCTCCGGGAAATTCCGCGCCGGACGCCGGTCCGGTGAGGGCCGCCCCGACCGGCGGCCCCCGCGGAAACAGTGGTTCTGGTGCCTCAGCGGCTGTCGCTGCCGCGCGACTCCGCGGCCGCCCGGCCCGCTTCGAGACGGGCCACCGGAATACGGAACGGTGAACAGGAGACGTAGTCCAGGCCCACCTCATGGAAGAAGTGCACCGACTCCGGGTCGCCGCCGTGCTCGCCGCAGATGCCGAGCTTCAGATCGGGACGGGTGGCCCGCCCGGCCTCCACGGCACTGCGTACCAGCGAACCGACGCCGTCCTTGTCGATCGTCTCGAACGGCGACACCCCGAAGATGCCCTTCTCCAGGTACGCGGTGAAGAACGAGGCCTCCACGTCGTCGCGAGAGAAGCCCCACACCGTCTGGGTCAGGTCGTTGGTGCCGAAGGAGAAGAACTCCGCGGCCTCGGCGATCTGACCGGCGGTCAGCGCGGCACGCGGCAGCTCGATCATCGTGCCGATCTTCAGCTTGAGGTTCGTGCCGGTGGCGGCCTGGACCTCGGCGATGACCCGGTCCGCCTCCTCGCGGACGATCTCCAGCTCCTGGACGGTGCCGACGAGCGGGATCATGATCTCGGCGCGCGGGTCGCCCTTGGCGTTCTTGCGCTCGGCGGCGGCCTCGGCGATCGCCCGTACCTGCATGGCGAACAGGCCGGGGATGACCAGACCGAGCCGGACCCCGCGCAGGCCGAGCATCGGATTCTGCTCGTGCAGCTTGTGCACGGCCTGGAGCAGCCGGAGGTCGTTCTCGTTGGCGTCCTTGCGGGACTCGGCGAGCGCCACCCGGACCGACAGTTCGGTGATGTCGGGCAGGAACTCGTGCAGCGGCGGGTCGAGCAGCCGCACGGTGACGGGCAGTCCGTCCATCGCCTCGAACAGTTCGATGAAGTCGGCTTTCTGGAGCGGCAGCAGCGCATCGAGTGCCGTCTCGCGTTCCTGGTCGGTGTCGGCCAGGATCAACTTCTCGACCATCTCGCGGCGCTCACCGAGGAACATGTGCTCGGTGCGGCACAGCCCGATGCCCTGGGCGCCGAAGCGGCGGGCCCGCAGGGCGTCCTCGGCGTTGTCCGCGTTGGCCCGCACCCGCAGCCGGCGCACCCGGTCCGCGTACGCCATGATCCGGTGCACGGCGGCGACCAGCTCGTCGGCGTCGTCGGCGCCGGCGTGCATCCGGCCCTCGAAGTACTCGACGACCGGCGACGGCACGACGGGCACCTCACCGAGATACACCTTGCCGGTCGAACCGTCGACGGAGACGAGGTCCCCCTCCTCCACCACGATCCCGCCCGCCGTGAGGCGGCGCCGCTTGGTGTCGACCTCGATCTCCTCGGCGCCGCAGACACAGGTCTTGCCCATGCCCCGGGCGACGACGGCGGCGTGCGAGGTCTTGCCCCCGCGCGAGGTCAGGATCCCCTCGGCGGCGATCATGCCGTCGAGGTCGTCCGGGTTGGTCTCGCGGCGGATGAGGATGACCTTCTCGCCGGAGCGGGACCACTTGATGGCGGTGTAGGAGTCGAACACGGCCTTGCCGACCGCGGCGCCCGGCGACGCGGCGATGCCACGCCCCAGCCGCTCGGTCTTCGCGTCGTCGTCGAAGCGCGGGAACATCAGCTGCGCCAGCTGCGCGCCGTTGACCCGCTGGAGCGCCTCCGCCTCGTCGATGAGGCCCTGGTCGACGAGCTGGATGGCGATCCGGAAGGCGGCACCGGCGGTGCGCTTGCCGACCCGGGTCTGCAGCATCCACAGCCGGCCGCGCTCGATGGTGAACTCGATGTCGCAGAGATCCTTGTAGTGGGTCTCCAGCGTCTCCATGATCGCGATCAGCTCGTCGTACGACTTCTTGTCGATGGACTCCAGGTCGGCGAGCGCCACGGTGTTGCGGATGCCCGCGACGACGTCCTCGCCCTGCGCGTTCTGCAGGTAGTCGCCGTAGACACCCTGGTGGCCGCTGGCCGGGTCGCGGGTGAACGCGACGCCCGTACCGGAGTCGGGGCCGAGGTTGCCGAAGACCATGGAGCAGATGTTCACCGCGGTGCCGAGGTCGCCCGGGATGCGCTCCTGGCGGCGGTAGAGCTTGGCCCGGTCGGTGTTCCACGAGTCGAAGACGGCCTTTATGGCCAGGTCCATCTGCTCGCGCGGGTCCTGCGGGAAGTCGCGTCCGGCGTCCCGCAGGACGATCTTCTTGAACTGCTTGACCAGCTTCTTCAGGTCGGCCGCGTCGAGATCCACGTCGACGGTGACGCCCTTGGCCTGCTTCGCGGCCTCCAGCGCCTCCTCGAAGAGGTCGCCGTCGACCCCGAGGACGGTCTTGCCGAACATCTGGATGAGGCGGCGGTAGGAGTCCCACGCGAACCGCTCGTCGCCGGACTGGGCGACGAGGCCGACGACGGACGCGTCGGAGAGGCCGATGTTGAGGACCGTGTCCATCATCCCGGGCATCGAGAACTTGGCGCCGGAGCGGACGGAGACCAGCAGCGGGTCGTCGGCCTGGCCGAGCTTCTTGGCCATCCGCTGCTCCAGGGCGTCGAGGTGCGCACTCACCTCGTCGCGGAGCGCGGCCGGCTCGTCACCGCTGTCGAGGTAGACCTTGCACGCCTCGGTGGTGATGGTGAAGCCCGGAGGGACGGGGAGCCCGAGGTTGGTCATCTCGGCGAGGTTGGCACCCTTCCCGCCGAGCAGATCCTTCAGATCCTTGTTGCCCTCGGTGAAGTCGTAGACGAACTTCTGAGGGTCTTCGTTTTCCGACACGGGTCTCGACTCCTCGACGACGCGGTGGCTGCCCTGACGGCGAGGAACATACCCAGATCGAAGGTGTCTGGGTACGTCCACTTGCCCGTCATGCGGCCTCAACCACCCGTCCGCCAGCAGATCGAAAGTGGCCCCACAGGCGGGCCGACCAGAGCCCCGCATTCAAGACTTGTACACATCACTACGGAGTGCCTGCCTGTCGCGCGGGATTCATGACGCTGAGTAAGGGAAGCGTCGATCGATCAAAGTGAAGACGCCTGGCACTCAGTGCCATCATTTGAGAAATACAGCCGGTTCATTTGCGCTCAAATGAGCGAAGCCTGTCTCAAGGTGGCGAGAATCACGTCGGGGTAGCCGCTCAGATGTCACCATTCGGACGCCTCCCAGGTGGCTCCAGGTTGCCTGCCGATCACGCAGCGGCATCAAAATGCGTCCCGGGCGCGTACCCGGCACCACTTCCCGGCCCGGCGGGCCGATTCCCACGCCATATTGCGCTCAGATGAGCATCTGTATCGAGAGGGCACCGGGTGCCCTCTCGGGAGGTGGGGTCAGCCCCCCGACGTGTCCAGTTCCGCGTCCGCGCCGACACCCGCACAGTCGTACGGGTCCTTCAGCCAGCCGTCCGGCAGGACCACCCGGTTGTTGCCCGAGGTGCGGCCTCGCGGGCCGTCGGCGCCGTCCGGCCACGGCTGGTCGAGGCGCAGCTCGTTCAGCTGCGAGCCCAGCTCCTCCAGCGAGGAGGTGACCGCGAGGTTCCTGCGCATCTCGGAGCCGACCGCGAAGCCCTTGAGGTACCAGGCCACGTGCTTGCGGAAGTCGATCACGCCGCGGGTCTCGTCGCCGATCCACTCCCCGAGCAGCGTCGCGTGCCGCAGCATGACGTCCGCGACGGTGCGCAGGGAGGGCGTCTGCCTCGTCTCCGTACCCTCGAACGCGCTCACCAGGTCGCCGAAGAGCCAGGGGCGGCCCAGGCAGCCGCGGCCCACGACCACGCCGTCGCAGCCGGTCTCGCGCATCATCCGCAGGGCGTCGTCCGCGCACCAGATGTCGCCGTTGCCGAGGACGGGGATCTCCGGGACGTGCTCCTTGAGGCGCGCGATGGCGTCCCAGTCGGCAGTGCCGCCGTAGTGCTGCGCGGCGGTCCTGCCGTGCAGGGCCATCGCCGTGACGCCCTCCTCCACGGCGATCCGGCCGGCGTCGAGGTAGGTGAGGTGGTCGTCGTCGATGCCCTTGCGCATCTTGATGGTGACCGGCAGGTCGCCCGCGTGGGAGACGGCCTGGTGCAGGATCGCGCGCAGCAGCGGCCGCTTGTACGGGAGCGCCGAGCCGCCGCCCTTGCGGGTGACCTTGGGGACGGGGCAGCCGAAGTTCAGGTCGATGTGGTCGGCGAGGTTCTCGTCGACGATCATGCGTACGGCCTTGCCGACCGTGACCGGATCCACTCCGTACAGCTGGATGGAGCGCGGCGTCTCGCTCGCGTCGAAGCGGATGAGCTGCATGGTCTTCTCGTTACGCTCGACCAGCGCCCGAGTAGTGATCATCTCGCTGACGAACAGCCCCTTGCCGCCCGAGAACTCCCGGCACAGCGTGCGGAAGGGCGCGTTGGTGATACCGGCCATGGGGGCGAGGACCACCGGCGGCTGCACGGTGTGCGGGCCGATGCGGAGCAGCTGGGGCGCGGGGGCGAGCGTGGTCATTCCCCCATTGTCGCGTACGCGGGGAACTGCTCCGGGCGTACGCCCGGAAACGCTGCCGGGGGTGGTCCCCTTCGGAGGCGGGACCGTCAACAGCAGTCGTTAGTTAGCCGTACTATCCATGTATGCCTGAGCTCAGCCACCGGCGACGGATGCTGGTGCTGGCGATCTGCTGCATGAGCCTGCTGATCGTCAGCCTTGACAGCACCGTCCTGAACGTCGCCCTGCCCTCCATGCGCCAGGACCTGCACGCGAGTGTCGCGGGGATGCAGTGGACGATCGACGCGTACACGCTCGTCCTCGCCTCCCTGCTGATGCTGGCGGGTTCCACCGCCGACCGGATCGGCCGCCGCAAGGTCTTCATGGCGGGACTCGTCCTCTTCACCCTGGGGTCGGCGCTCTGCTCGATCGCGCCCAGTCTGGAGACGCTGATCGTGTTCCGGATGGTGCAGGCCGTCGGCGGATCCATGCTCAACCCGGTCGCGATGTCGATCATCACCAACACCTTCACCGATCCGCGCGAACGCGCGCGGGCGATCGGTGCCTGGGGCGGGGTCGTCGGTATCTCGATGGCCGCGGGGCCGCTGGTCGGCGGCGGGCTGGTCGATTCGGTCGGCTGGCGGTCGATCTTCTGGATCAACCTGCCGGTCGGCATCGCCGCCCTGCTGCTGACCTGGCGGTACATCCCCGAGTCGCGCGCGCCCAGGGCCCGCCGCCCCGATCCGGTGGGCCAGCTGCTGGTGATCACGCTGCTGGGCTCGCTGACGTACGCGATCATCGAGGCGCCGCAGAAGGGCTGGGCCTCCGCCGAGATCCTGCTCTTCGCCGCGCTCGCGGCCGCTTCGCTGATCGGCCTGCTGGTGTACGAGCCCCGGCGCACCGATCCACTGATCGATCTGCGGTTCTTCCACAGCGCCCCGTTCAGCGGGGCCACCGTCATCGCGGTCAGCGCCTTCGCCGCACTCGGCGGATTCCTCTTCGTCAACACGCTCTATCTGCAGGACGTGCGGGGCCTGAGCGCGCTGGGCGCCGGTCTGTACATGCTGCCGATGGCGGCGGTGGTCTGTGTGCTGCCCCCGCTGTCGGGGCGGCTCGTCGCCAGCCGGGGACCGCGGATCCCGCTCCTGGTCGCGGGCGTCGCGATGGCGGCGAGCGGGCTGATGTTCGCGGTGTTCGACGCGGAGACCGACAACACGCTGCTGTTCACCGGCTATGTGCTCTTCGGCCTGGGCTTCGGCGCGGTGAACGCGCCCATCACCAACACCGCCGTATCCGGAATGCCCAGAGCACAGGCGGGCGTGGCCGCGGCGGTCGCCTCGACCAGCCGCCAGATCGGGCAGACGCTGGGCGTCGCCGTGATCGGGGCGGTGCTGGCGGCGGGGATGACCGGCGCCGGACCTTCGTCCGGCAGCGGCTCGGCCGGTGACTTCGTGGCGGCGAGCAGGCCCGCGTGGTGGATCATCACCGGCTGCGGGGTGTGCGTCCTGCTGGTCGGGGCGCTGAGCAGCGGGCGCTGGGCCCGCGGCACGGCACGCCGGACCGCGGAACGGCTGGAGGCCCCGGCCGCGGCGGGCGGTCCCCCGACCGCGAGCGGTTCCACCGCCGCGAAGCAGGAGGCCGGCGACGGCCCGGCCAGTGGTCAGTCCTCGGCGGCGAGCACCAGATCCTGAAGCCGCTGGAGCCGCTCGTGGGTCTCCTCGTCACGCGGTACGTAACTGACCAGCCGCGGCCCGGCCGACGGGCCCAGCCACAGGTCCGAGGTCTCCACCCGCAGCAGCCCCACGTACGGGTTCCGGAAGACCTTGGACCGGCCGCCGGAGCTCACGACCTCATGCCGCGCCCAGGTCTCCCGGAACTCCGGCGACGCCGCTTCCAACCGCTTGAGCAGGGCCTTCCATGAGGGCTCGGCCAGGTGCTCGGCCATCGCGGCCCGGAATTTGGCCGTCAGGAAGCGGGTCACCTCGGCGATGTCCATGACGGTGGAACGCCACTGTTCGTTCGTGTAGGCCAGCAGCATGATGTTGCGGTCCTCGGGCGCCACGGCGTCCAGGTCGCAGAGCAGCCGCCCGTAGGTGCGGTTGTGGGCGAGGACGTCGTAGCGGCTGTTCTGGACACAGGCGGGGATCGGCTCCAGCTGCCGCAGCATCGCGCGCAGCGCCGGGGTGATGCTCGGGCACTCCGTGCCGGGAGCCGGGTCGACGGCTCCCGCGAGGGAGAAGAGATGGCTGCGCTCGCTGCGGTCGAGCAGCAGCGCCCGGGCGAGCGCGTCCAGGACCTGGGGCGAGACCTGGATGTCGCGGGCCTGTTCCAGCCAGGTGTACCAGGTGACACCGACGGCGGAGAGCTGGGCCACCTCCTCACGGCGCAGCCCCGGCGTGCGCCTGCGGCGGCCCCGGACCAGGCCCACCTGCTCGGGGGTGATCCGCTCCCGGCGGCTGCGCAGGAAGTCCGCGAGCTCGTGCCGCCGGATCTCGGTCTCGGGGACCTCGAGGGCTTCCGTGACCTCCGGAAATGGTGGACCGGCCTCAGGAGGTGCTGAATCCGCCGGGGCTGCGGGGCCCGTCCGGGCTGCGGTCGCCATCGTCGTCATTCCTCCAGCGTGCAGGACGGCCCGGCGCCATGCCGGGTGCTATTTGTACCAGGATAAAGACACTCTGGTACCAGGCTTCGAGAAGAGCCATCGTCGATGCCGTGAGTGAATCCTCTGTACGGCCGAATATCCGCCCGAAGACATCTGCCACCACCGCCGGGCCCGTGGTGCGGCACGACCACCCCACGCCGGTGCTCGGCGCGCTGGGGCTGTTCACCGTGCTGCTGGGTGCGGCCCTCCCTCTGATCGACTTCTTCATCGTGAACGTCGCCCTGCCCACCATCGACCATGATCTGGCCGCGGGCCCCGCCCTGCTGGAGCTGGTCGTCGCGGGCTACGGGCTCGCCTACGCCGTCCTGCTCGTACTCGGCGGACGGCTCGGCGACATGGCCGGCCGGCGCCGGCTCTTCCTGCTGGGCATCGCGGCCTTCGGGGTCACCTCGCTGGCCTGCGGTCTCGCGCCGGACGCCTGGACGCTGGTCGGGGCGCGGGTGGCGCAGGGCGCCGCGGCGGCGCTGATGCTGCCGCAGGTGCTCGCCACCATTCAGGCGGCCACCTCGGGACACCGGCGGGCCAGGGCGATGAGCCTGTACGGGGCCACGGCCGGGCTCTCCATGGTCGCGGGGCAGATCCTGGGCGGCGTGCTGGTCGCCGCCGCACCGCTGTCGTCGGTGTTCGGCGAGAGTGCGGGCTGGCGGTCGGTGTTCCTGGTCAACGTTCCGGTGGCGGCGGTGGGGCTGGTGCTGGCGGCCCGCTCGGTGCCGGAGACGCGTTCGGAGCGGCCGGCGCCGGT
The DNA here is from genome assembly GCF_042882365.1 of Streptomyces sp. NPDC058221. Classification (NCBI taxonomy): domain Bacteria; kingdom Bacillati; phylum Actinomycetota; class Actinomycetes; order Kitasatosporales; family Streptomycetaceae; genus Streptomyces; species Streptomyces sp. NPDC058221. The sequence goes on from NZ_JBHVWF010000056.1 coordinate 25,415, forward strand.
CGATGTGCCGGGCACGCTGCTGCTGGCCGCGTCACTGGTCACGCTGCTGGCCCCGCTGACCGAGGGGCGGGCGGCGGGCTGGCCGCTGTGGACCTGGGTCTCGCTGGCCCTGTTCCCGTTCGTCGCGGCCGCCTTCTACCGGGTGGAGCGCCGGGCCGACCGCAACGGCCTGGTCCCGCTCGTTCCGCCGAGCCTCCTGCGGCTCGACTCGCTGCGGCGCGGGCTGGCGCTCGTGGTGCCGTTCTCGATCGGCTTCGGCGGCTTCATGTTCGTCATCGCAGTGGCGCTCCAGCAGGGCCTGAGGCTGGGCCCGGCAGCGTCCGGCCTGTCGATGGCCCCGATGGCGGCGGCCTTCTTCGCGGCCTCGCTGGCCGGTCCGCGGCTGGTGCGGCGCTACGGCAGCCGGGTCGTGACGGCCGGCGGGATCATCCAGGCGTTCGGCGTGGTGGTGCTGGCTCTCACCGTGTGGCACGACTGGTCCGGTCTCGGAATGCTCGGACTGCTGCCGGGGATGGCGATCGCCGGTCTCGGCCAGGGGCTCCAGCTGCCCGTCCTGTTCCGCATCGTGCTCTCCGACGTGCCGCCGGAGCGGGCCGGGGTCGGCGGCGGGGTCATGACGACGACTCAGCAGGCGGCGCTGGCACTGGGCGTGGCGACGCTCGGCTCGCTGTTCCTGTCTCTTACACCGGGCTCGGGGATGCGGGACGCGCTGATCGTGACGTTGCTGGTGCAGCTGGCCGCGGTGGTGCTGACGACGCTGCTGAGCCTGCGGCTGCCGCGCGCGGTGGCATGAGCGCGCGGTGGCATGAGCGCGCGGTCGTTCGCGGCTCCGGAACGGATGTGGGCCCGGAACGCCTGAGGTGTTCCGGGCCCACGGCCGTACGGGTGGTGCGGTCCGCTTCCTGAGAGGCGGTCCGCCTCCTGCTGGAGGGAGGGGCGTCAGCTCTGCGCCGGGGCGTCCTGCTCCGGGGCGTCCTGCTCGGCTGCCGCGTCGTCCGGCTGCGCGGGGTGACCGGCACGCTCCCGCATCTTGCGCAGCAGCTCCTGCTTCTGCTCGGCGGCCGTCTTCCGGTCGGCGTTGCGCTCGGGTCCTGCGCCCTGCTGCTCGGCGCGGGACACCTTCTTGCGCTGTCCGCCGACGCCGAGAAGGTTGTTGCGGCTCTTGGCCACGGGGTTCTCCCATTCGTGGTGAAAGTGAGGTCTGAGACGACCCTGGATCGATCCGGCGGGCGGCGGGTGGTCGGACCCGCCGCGCGCTCACTCGTAGATCTGGAAGAACGAAGACATGCCGGAACGGTACCGCGCGCGGGACGGCTCCAGCACCGAGTTTTTGGCCGGTGGGATCACCTCTCGAGGGAACATGGACTGACAGATATTGAAATCCGTCATCCCGCATGCCATGGTTGATGGAGCGGGCGGGGAGGCACCGCGTCGCCGTCCGCCCCTGCCCCCTCCATCCGACGGGTTCCGCCCGTCGGCGCCCCTCCGCCCGACCCGGGAGTTCCTCATGACCGTCCTCCGCCCCCGCACCCTCGGCTCCACCGGCCCGCAGGTCTCCGCGCTCGGCCTCGGCTGCATGGGCATGTCCGCGCTGTACGGCGAGACCGACCGCACCGAGTCGGTGGCCACCATCCATGCCGCGCTCGACGCAGGCATCACCCTGCTGGACACCGGCGACTTCTACGGGATGGGACACAACGAGCTCCTGATCAACGAGGCCCTGCGCACCGCCCCCCTCGCTGCCCGGGAACAGGCCCTGACCAGCGTGAAGTTCGGTGCGCTGCGGACCGTCGAGGGCGGCTTCACCGGCTACGACGGCCGCCCGGCGGCGGTGAAGAACTTCGCGGCCTACTCGCTCCAGCGGCTGGGCCTCGACCACATCGACATCTACCGGATCGCCCGGCTCGACCCCGACGTCCCGGTCGAGGAGACGGTCGGCGCCATCGCCGAGCTGGTCGAGGCGGGACACGTCCGCCACATCGGGCTCTCCGAAGTCGGCGCGGAGACGATCCGGCGGGCGGCGTCCGTCGCCCCGGTCTCCGATCTGCAGATCGAGTACTCATTGATCTCCCGGTCCATCGAGGCGGAGATCCTGCCGGTCTGCCGCGAACTCGGCATCGGGGTGACGGCGTACGGGGTGCTCTCCCGAGGCCTGATCAGTGGCCACTTCACGCGTGACCGGGAGCTGACCGCCGGAGATTTCCGGACCATGAGCCCCCGCTTCCAGGACGAGAACCTCCAGCACAATCTCGACCTGGTGGACGCACTCCGCAAGATCGCCGAGCAGAAGGGCGTCTCGGTCGCGCAGATCGCCATCGCCTGGGTGCTCGCCCAGGGTGCGGACATCGTGCCGCTGGTCGGCGCCCGCAGGCGTGACCGGCTGTCCGAGGCCCTCGGCTCCCTGGACGTCGAGCTGGGCGCGGCCGATCTCGCCGCGATCGAGGAGGCCGTCCCGGCCGGAGCGGCGGCCGGCGCCCGCTACCCCGACCAACAGATGGCCCACCTGGACAGCGAGCGCTGACGTCCGGGTACGGTCAGCAGGGATCGGTGACACCGCCGGGACGCCGCACGTGAGGCCCCGCCCGGCAGCCGTGCCCGAAGCCGCACGATGCCCCCGAAAGGCAGTACCCCCACGATGACGTCGCCGTCCGGCCCGCTGACCCCCGAGCGCATCCTCGAAGCCACCGAGGACGTGCTGCGCCGCTACGGCCCCGCCAAGGCGACCGTGGTGGACGTGGCCCGCGCGCTCGGCGTCAGCCACGGCAGCGTCTACCGCCACTTCCGTACGAAGGCCGCCCTGCGCGAGGCCGTGACCGGCCGCTGGCTGACCCGCACGGAGCTGGCGCTCACCGAGATCCTGCACACCTCGGACCGGCCCGCGCCGGCCAAGCTGCGGCAGTGGCTGGAGACGCTGTTCGAGGCCAAGCGACACAAGGCGGGTGACGATCCGGAGCTGTTCGCCACCTACGAGGTGCTGATGGGCGAGAGCACCGTGGTCGAGGAGCACATCCGTGAACTGGTGGGCCAGCTGCGGGAGATGATCGAGGAGGGGGTGGCCGACGGGCAGTTCGCCGTGGACGACCCGGCGGCGGCGGCCCAGGCCGTCTTCGACGCGACGGCACGCTTCCACGACCCGGCGTACGCCGCCGAGTGGCAGAAACCCGCCATCGGCGCCGAGTTCACCGCCGTCTCGGACCTGCTGCTGCGCGGCCTGCGCGCCTGACGGCGGGCCGCCGCGCCCTCACGACTATGACGCGGTCGGGTCGACCGTAGCCTGGTGCACCTCGGCGAGATGCTCCTCGGCCTTCAGCCAGGGCAGGAACTGCACTCCCTTGCGCCAGTCGCAGGTGTCGCAGGTCAACTGCCGCTGCACCCCCGACTTCCGTACGTGGACTATGTGTTCACGGCCGTGCTGGTCCCATCTGCTGACCTTGCTCGTGGTCATGGACGGCATCCGAGCCTCCTGTGGACGATTGTGCCCAGTGTGCACGAAGCCCCCGGCTCCGTTCGGGGAACCGGGGGCATCGTCCAGCGGATGCGACGCGTCAGCAGCCGAGCAGCCGGGCGCCGAGGTACGCCTGGATCTGGTCCAGCGAGACGCGCTCCTGCTTCATGGTGTCGCGCTCGCGCACCGTCACCGCGTTGTCGTCGAGGGTGTCGAAGTCGACGGTGACGCAGAACGGCGTACCGATCTCGTCCTGGCGACGGTAACGGCGGCCGATGGCGCCCGCGTCGTCGAACTCGATGTTCCAGTTCTGCCGCAGGTCGGTCGCCAGGCCCTTGGCCTTCGGCGAGAGCTGCGGGTTGCGGGACAGCGGCAGGACCGCGACCTTGACCGGCGCCAGGCGCGGGTCGAGACGCATCACGGTGCGCTTCTCCATGACGCCCTTCGCGTTGGGCGCCTCGTCCTCGATGTAGGCGTCCAGCAGGAAGGCCAGCACCGAGCGGCCGACACCGGCCGCCGGCTCGATGACGTAGGGGGTCCAGCGCTCGCCGGCCTCCTGGTCGAAGAAGGACAGGTCGGTGCCCGAGGCCTTGGAGTGCGCCTTCAGGTCGTAGTCCGTGCGGTTGGCGACGCCCTCCAGCTCGCCCCACTCGCTGCCGCCGAAGCGGAAGCGGTACTCGATGTCAGCGGTGCGCTTGGAGTAGTGGGAGAGCTTCTCCGCCGGGTGCTCGAACCACCGCATGTTCTCCTCGCGGAGGCCCAGGCCGGTGTACCAGTTCCAGCGCTGCTCCATCCAGTACTCCTGCCACTGCTCGTCCTCGCCCGGCTTGACGAAGAACTCCATCTCCATCTGCTCGAACTCGCGGGTGCGGAAGATGAAGTTGCCCGGAGTGATCTCGTTCCGGAAGGACTTGCCCATCTGCGCGATGCCGAACGGCGGCTTCTTGCGCGAGGTCTGCTGGACCTGGCCGAAGTTGGTGAAGATGCCCTGGGCGGTCTCGGGACGCAGATAGGCGACCGAGCCGGAGTCCTGGGTCGGGCCGAGGTGCGTGGAGAGCAGGCCGGAGAACTCCTTGGGCTCGGTGAACGTGCCCTTGTTGCCGCAGTTGGGGCAGTTGAGGTCGGCGAGGCCGTTGACCGGCGGCTTGCCGTGCTTCTCCTCGTACGCCTCCTCCAGGTGGTCCGCGCGGTAGCGCTTGTGGCAGGAGGTGCACTCGGTCAGCGGGTCGGAGAACGTGGCGACATGGCCGGAGGCCACCCACACCTCGGGGGCCAGGATGACCGACGAGTCGAGTCCGACCACGTCCTCGCGCGAAGTGACCATGTAGCGCCACCACTGACGCTTGAGGTTCTCCTTGAGCTCGACGCCCAGCGGCCCGTAGTCCCAGGCGGCGCGCTGGCCACCGTAGATCTCACTGGAGGGGAAAACGAAGCCACGGCGCTTGCTCAGGCTGACGATGGAGTCGATCTTGTCGGCGGCCACGGTGCTCTCTTCATTACGACGACGAAATTGGACAGGGCCTGCGCGAAGCGCCTCAGTGGGGGGTGGTGGTCGGGAGACGGGTGCGCGGATCCCTCAGATTACCGGCGGGCACGCCCCTTCGATCAAATCGGTATCGGGACAGTCGCTTCCGGAGGCATCTCATCAGCCTTGTTGACAATCGTTTCCATTTTTGTTGAAAATGACTGTCATGAACGAACGTCGCCTCATACCCGCCGTCGCCGTCGCCGGAGCAGTCGTCCTCGGCCTCACCGCGCTCTCCGCCTGCTCTGCATCCGACGCCGCCGACCACCGGAGCGGCGACAAGCTGAACGTCGTGGCGTCGTTCTATCCGATGCAGTTCCTGGCCGAGCGGATAGGCGGCAGCCACGTCTCCGTCTCCACCCTCACCAAGCCGGGTGTGGAGCCGCACGACCTGGAGCTCAGCCCGCGCCAGATCGGCGGCCTCAGTGACGCCGACTACATCCTGTACCTCAAGGGCATCCAGCCCGCCGTGGACGACGCGATCAAGCTCTCCGAGGCGAAGCACGCCGTCGACGTAGCGAAGCTGACCACGCTGGAGGATCACGGCACGGAGGCCGGCGGCGAGGAGCACGCCCATGAGCACGAGGGCGAGGAGGCCGGCGCCGACCCGCACATCTGGCTGGACCCGGTGAAGTACGCCGAGGTCGCCAAGGGGGTGGGCAAGTCCCTGGAGAAGACCGACCCGGACCACGCCGCGGACTACCGCAAGAACACCGACACCCTGGTCGACGAGCTCGGCGCCCTCGACACCGCGTACGCGAAGGGGCTGAAGTCCACCTCCACCAAGACGTTCATCACCACCCACTCCGCCTTCGGCTACCTGGCCGAGCGCTACGGCCTCACCCAGGAGGGCATCGCCGGGATCGACCCCGAGGCCGAGCCCAGCCCCGCCCGGATCAGCGCCCTGCACACCATCGCGGAGAAGAAGAAGGTCACCACGGTCTTCTTCGAGACGCTCGCCAGCGACAAGACGGCCAAGACCGTGGCCCGGGACACCGGCCTGCGGACCGACGTCCTGGACCCGCTGGAGGGAATTACCGGCAAGTCCAAGGGCGATGACTACATCGAGGTCATGAAGTCCAACCTCGCCGCGCTGCAGAAGGCGCTCGGCGAGAAGTGAGCGACGAGACCGGCCGGACCACCCCGAACCCCGCAGCAGCACCGGAGGCGCTCATGCCCGAGCCCACGCGCTCCACCCCCGAACCCGTGATCGTCCTGCGCGACGCCACGGCCACCCTCGGAGCACGCCCGGTGCTGCGCGGCGTCGACCTGACCGTGCACCGCGGCGAGGTCGTCGCGCTGCTGGGTGCCAACGGCTCCGGCAAGTCGACCGCCGTACGCTCCGTCATCGGCCAGGTCCCGCTCACCGGCGGCACCGTCGAGCTCTTCGGCACCCCGCTGCGCCGGTTCCGCGACTGGGCCCGGGTGGGCTACGTACCGCAGCGCACCACGGCGGCCGGCGGCGTACCGGCCACGATCCGCGAGGTCGTCTCCTCCGGACGGCTCTCCCGGACGAAGCTGGGCCTGCCCCGCAGGGCCGACCGCGCCGCCGTCGACCGGGCCATCGAGCTGGTCGGACTCGCCGACCGCGCCAAGGACTCGGTGAACGCCCTCTCCGGCGGCCAGCACCAGCGCGTCCTGATCGCCCGCGCGCTCGCCGCCGAACCCGAGCTGCTGATCATGGACGAGCCGATGGCGGGCGTCGACCTGGCCAGTCAGGAGATCCTCGCCGCGACCCTGCGCGAGCAGGTCGCGGCCGGCATCACCGTGCTGCTCGTCCTGCACGAGCTGGGTCCGCTGGAGCCGCTGATCGACCGCGCGGTCGTGCTGCGCGACGGCTGTGTGATGCACGACGGGCCGCCCCCGAAGGCGCTGGGCCAGCACGCCCTGCCCGGCCACGACCACGTACACCCCCACGCGGCTTCCGAGCCCGTCCGGACGGGACTGCTGAGCTGATCATGGAATTCCTCACCCCTCCCTTCATGCAGCGGGCGCTGATCGCCGCGGTCCTCGTCGGCGTCATCGCACCCGCCGTCGGCATCTACCTGGTGCAGCGCCGGCAGGCCCTGATGGGCGACGGCATCGGCCATATCGCGATGACCGGCGTCGGCCTCGGCTTCCTGCTCTCCACCAGCCCGGTCTGGATGGCCACCGCCGTCGCCGTCGTGGGCGCCGTCGTCATGGAGCTGATCCGCTGGTACGGACGCACCCGCGGCGACATCGCGCTGGCGATGCTGTTCTACGGCGGCATGGCGGGCGGTGTCCTGCTGATCAACCTCTCCGACACCGGATCCAACGCCAACCTCACCTCCTACCTCTTCGGCTCCCTCTCGACGGTCTCCTCCGAGGACATCACCGCGATCGGCCTGCTGGCCGCCTTCGTGCTGCTGGTGACGGTGGGGCTGCGCAGGCAGCTGTTCGCGGTCAGCCAGGACGAGGAGTTCGCCCGGGTCACCGGGCTGCCGGTGCGCGTACTGAACCTGCTGGTCGCGGTCACCGCCGCGGTCACCGTCACCGTCGCGATGCGGGTCGTCGGGCTGCTGCTGGTCAGCGCCCTGATGGTGGTCCCGGTCGCCGCCGCGCAGCAGATCACCCGGTCGTTCAAGGTGACGTTCGTGCTCTCGGTCGTCATCGGGGTGGCGGTGACCCTGGCCGGCACCGTGACCTCGTACTACCAGGACGTACCGCCCGGCGCGACGATCGTGCTGCTGGCCATCGGGGTCTTCGTCGCGCTGACCCTGCTCGCCACGCCCCTGGCGAGAAGCCGTGCACGCAGGAGCGAACCGGCTGCCGAGCGGTGCACTCTGGAGGTACCGGCCACCCGCCGGGCCGCGGACGACGTCCACGTCTGACCCCGCGGCCGGGCCGGGCTGGCACAATGGCCCGACACACGTACGGGCGACACGAGGAGGCTCCTGTGGCGACGGCGCCGATCAGTGGAACGAACGCGGCACCGGTGCGCGGCCGCTCGACCCGGCAGCGGACGGCTGTGGCCGCGGCGCTCGACGAGGTGGACGAGTTCCGCAGTGCGCAGGAGCTGCACGATGTGCTCAAGCACCGCGGCGACTCGGTCGGTCTGACCACCGTCTACCGCACCCTGCAGTCCCTCGCGGACGCGGGCGAGGTCGACGTACTGCGCACCACCGACGGCGAGTCCGTCTACCGCCGGTGCTCGACCGGCGACCACCACCACCATCTGGTCTGCCGGATGTGCGGCAAGGCGGTCGAGGTCGAGGGCCCGGCGGTCGAGCAGTGGGCGGAGACCATCGCGGCGCAGCACGGTTTCGTGAACGTGGCGCACACGGTGGAGGTCTTCGGTACGTGTGCGGAGTGCGCGAGCACCGAGGGGTGATCCCGGGGCCGCGGGGGCGCCGCCCCCGCGGCCGCCGCTTCCTCAGCTTCCGGAAGCCGCCTCCACCGCACCGCCGAAGCGCCGGTCGCGCTGGGCGAATTCCAGACAGGCCCGCCACAGGTCACGGCGGTCGAAGTCCGGCCACAGCACGTCCTGGAAGACCATCTCGGCGTACGCGCTCTGCCAGATCAGGTAGTTGGACGTGCGCTGCTCGCCGCTCGGGCGGACGAAGAGGTCGACGTCCGGCATGTCCGGGTAGTAGGTGTACTTCGCGAAGGTCTTCTCGTTGACCTTCGACGGGTCGAGCTTCCCGGCCGCGACATCCTGCGCGATCCGCTGTGCGGCGTCGGCGATCTCGGCCCGGCCGCCGTAGTTGACGCAGAAGTACAGCGTCATCTTGTCGTTGTCCTTGGTCTGCTCCTGGGCGACCTGGAGCTCCTGGACGACGGACTTCCACAGCTTCGGCATGCGGCCGACCCAGCGGATCCGGATGCCGAGTTCGTCCATCTCGTCGCGGCGGCGGCGGATGACGTCCCGGTTGAAGTTCATCAGGAACTTCACCTCCTCCGGGGACCGCTTCCAGTTCTCGGTGGAGAAGGCGTACAGCGAGAGGTTCTTGACGCCCATCTCGATGCAGCCCTTGAGCACGTCCATGACGACGCCCTCGCCGACCTTGTGGCCCTCGGTGCGCGGCAGCCCGCGCTCCTTGGCCCAGCGGCCGTTGCCGTCCATCACCACGGCGACGTGCTTGGGCACCAGTTCACCGGGGATCTTCGGAGGCACGGCACCGGACGGGTGCGGCTCCGGGGTCTTGTGGTCGCGCCGGTTACGGCCGCCGAGGATTCCGCGTACTGCCATGAACTTCTCAGTCTCCCTGTGTCTACTTTTCCACGTACCGCAGCGAACGCAGCCCGCGCTCCAGATGCCAGTGCAGATAGGCGGACACCAGCCCGCTCCCCTCCCTGACATGACGCGCCTCGCACGCGTCCGCCGTCTCCCAGTCGCCGGTGAGCAGTGCGCTGAGCAGGGTGACGGCCTCAGCCGAGGGTACGACGCTGCCGGGTACCCGGCAGTCGCCGCATATGACGCCGCCCGCCGCGACGGAGAAGAACCGGTTCGGTCCGGGCATTCCGCACCGGGCGCAGCCGTCAAAGCTGGGTGCGTAGCCGTTGACGGCGAGCGAACGCAGCAGGAAGGCGTCGAGGATGAGGTGGGGATCATGCTCCCCGCGGGACAGCGTGCGCAGCCCGCCCACCAGGAGCAGGTACTGCTGGACCGCGGGCTCGCCCTCGTGGTCGGTGAAGCGCTCGGCGGTCTCCAGCATGGCGGTGCCCGCGGTGTAGCGGCCGTAGTCGGCGACGATGCCGCCGCCGTACGGCGCGATCGTCTCGCTCTGGGTGCAGAGCGGCAGTCCGCGTCCGATCAGCTCGCTGCCGCGGGCGAAGAACTGCACGTCGACATGGGAGAACGGCTCCAGCCTGGCCCCGAACTTCGACTTCGTGCGCCGCACCCCGCGCGCGACGGCCCGTACCCGGCCGTGGCCGCGGGTCAGGATCGTGATGATCCGGTCGGCCTCGCCCAGCTTCTGCGTGCGGAGCACCACGCCGTCGTCCCGGAACAAGCTCATGGGTCCATTGTCCGGTACGCGGGCGGTCCGCCGGGGCCGCCCCCGCAAGCCGGGCCGCTCAGATTCCGTCCGTCCCGCCGCCGGCGGCCACGACCAGCCCGGATTCGTACCCGATGATCACCAGCTGGGCACGGTCTCGGGCGCCGAGTCTGCCCATGATCCGGCTGACGTGGGTCTTGGCGGTGAGCGGGCTGAGGCCGAGGGTCTCGGCGATCTCGGTGTTGTTCAGACCGCGCGCGACGAGGCCGAGGACCTGGCGTTCGCGGTCCGTGAGCGACTCGGGGCCGCCGGGCCCGGAGAGTGGCGGAGCACTCGGTGCGCTGAGGACCCGGGCGATCAGCCGGGCGGTCGGGCCGGGCGAGAGCAGTGCCTCGCCCGCGGCCACCGTCTTGATGGCGGCGAGCAGATCGGCGGGCCTGGTGTCCTTGACCAGGAAGCCGGAGGCGCCGGCGCGCAGCGCGTCGACGACGTGGTCGTCGGTGTCATACGTGGTCAGGACCAGGACCTTCACTCCGGCGAGGTCCTCGTCGGCGGCGATGCGGCGGGTCGCTTCGATGCCGTCGAGATCGGGCATCCGGATGTCCATGACGACGAGGTCGGCCCGCTCGGAGCGGGCGAGGGCGACCGCTTCGAGGCCGTTGGCGGCCTGGCCGACGACCTCCATGTCCGGGTCGGAGCCGACGAGCATCGCGAACGCGGCCCGCACGAGCGTCTGGTCGTCGGCGAGCAGTACGCGGATCATGAAAGGGTCTCCGATTCCTGTTTCTGGAACGGCAGCAGCGCGGACACCTCGAACCCGCCGCCGGAACGGGGACCGGCATCCAGCGTGCCACCGGTACTGCGGGCCCGTTCCCGCATGCCCACGATGCCGAACCCGGGCGCGGAGCCGTCGTCCACCGGGCCGGTCCCGTCGTCGGTGACGGTGACGCGCAGGGCGCCGGCGCCGGGCTCCACGACGACGCCGACGCGGACGCCGGCGCCCGCGTGCCGTACGGCGTTCGTCAGGGACTCCTGCACGATCCGGTAGACGGCCGCCCCGGTCGCCGGGGCGAGCCGGCCCCCGGGTGCGCGCACCCGGAGGTCGACCTGCGCCCCGGCCGCCTCCGCGGCCCGCACCAGGCCGGGCAGCGCGGCCAGGCCCGGCAGCGGCCCGTCCGCGTCGTGCCGGCCCTCGTGCCCGGTGTCACGCAGCACCTGGAGGGTCGTACGCAGCTCGGCGCGCGCCTCCCGGCAGGTGCCCGCGATGTCGTCGAGCGAGGCGGCGATCGCCTTCCGGTCCAGCCGGTCCGGATCGACGGTCAGGATGTGCGAGGCCACCGAGGTCTGCACACCGATGAGCGTGATGCTGTGGGCCAGCAGATCGTGCAGATCGCGGGCGATCCGCAGCCGTTCCTCGGCGACCCGTCGCCCGGCCTCCTCCTCACGGGTCCGCTCGGCCCGTTCGGCGCGCTCCAGCACCGAGGCGACGTACTGGCGGTAGACGCGTACGTCCATCCCGCAGAACAGCACCGCGACGATCCAGCCGGAGATCCGCAGCAGTTCGAACCCGTCGTGCGCGCTGATGCCGAGCACCACGGTCAGCATCACGGCCATCACGCCGATGCCGGTGAGCAGGGTGCGCAGCGGGCGGCCGGTCACGGCGACGGTGTAGAGCGCGATCCAGGTCTGCGGCATCGGGGCCGTGTGGGCGTTGTCGAGGCCGTGGTAGAGCGCCAGCAGCGGAACCATGGCGGCCACCACGAGCACGGGCGCGCGCCGCCGCCACACGAGCGGGACCGCGCTGGCCACCAGCAGGAGCCGGCCGAGGACGTCGGGCGGGTGGCCGCCGTCGGCGAACAGGGCGAGGGCGGCGGAGAGCGCACCGGCGCCCACGGCTACGAGGGCGTCGGTGCGCGTCTTGTGCGGGGCGTGCATCGGGTCGCGGTTGACGACGGCCAGGACGCGCTCGCGACGGCGCGTGGTTCGGGACACGCGGCCATCCTCCGGTACGGGACGGGGCACTGTCAGGGCGCCCTGACGAGTTCCGGTTCGTGCGGGGCGGATCCGGCAGGTGTGCGGCTGAGCGCGCCGGGCCACCACATCTTCCGCTGCAGGGCCACGCTCGCCGAAGTGACCAGGTAGGTGCGGACGAGGAAGGTGTCGAGCAGCACACCGACGGCGATGACGCATCCCATCTGCACCAGGGAGGTCAGCGGCATGTTCGTCAGGACGGCGAAGGTGGCGGCGAGCACCAGACCCGCCGAGGCGATCACCCCGCCGGTGGTGCGCAGGGCCGTGAGGGCGGCGGCGGTCGGCTCGGCGCCGCCCCGCGCCTCCTCGCGTACCCGGTGCATCAGGAAGATCCCGTAGTCGACACCGAGCGCCACCAGGAAGACGAAGGACAGCAGCGGCAGTCCGGGGTCGGTGCCCTTGAGTCCGAGGAGCGGTTCGAAGAGCAGCCCGCCGATGCCGAGCGCCGCGCCCCAGACGGCGACGACGGCCGCGACGAGCAGCAGCGGGGCGACGAGACTGCGCAGCAGCACGACCAGGATGAGCAGGACCGACAGCAGGACGAGCGGGACGACGGTCCGCAGGTCGCGGGAGCTGGATCTCTCCAGGTCCATCTGCTGGGCACCCGGGCCGCCGACATGGGCCCCGTCCAGGCCCTCGCGCAGGGCGTTGACGGTCTCCCGCTCCCCCGCGGACTCGGGCTCGTCCCTGGCGACGACGGACAGTTCGCTCCAGCCGCCGCCGCTGCGGCCGCGCTCGGCGGAGGCGACTCCCTCGGTCGCACGGGCCCTGGCCAGTGTCCCGTCGGCCCGGTCGGTGGGTACGAGCACGGCGATCGGCTGGCTGGAGCGGCCGGGGTAGGCGTCGGCGAGTGTCTTCATGGCGGCGACCGAGTCCGGCTTGCTGATGAAGGAGTCCTCCTGTTTGAGGGCGCCCGGCAGGTTGAGGACACCGAGCGACAGCGCGCCCAGCAGCACCCCGCCGGTCACGAGCACCGCGACGGGCCGGCGTCCGGCAGATCCGCCCATGGCTGCGAAGAGCGAGCGCCGCCGTACGCGTTCACTGCCGTACGCCGGCACGATCGGCCAGAACACCCGGCGGCCCAGGAGGACCAGGAGCGCCGGAAGCAGCGTCAGCATCGCCAGGAGCGCGCACAGCACCCCGACGGCGGCGATGGGGCCCATGCCCCGGCTGCTGGTGAGATCGGCCGCCAGAAGGCACAGGAGGCCCGCCGCGACGGTCGCCGAGGATGCCACGACGGCCGGGCCACAGCCGCGCAGCGCCGCCGCCATCGCCTCCTGCGGCCGGGCGAAGCGGGTCAGCTCCTCCCGGTAGCGGGAGACCAGGAGCAGCGCGTAGTCGGTGCCCGCGCCGAATACGAGGATGGTCATCACAGCGGAGCTCTGGCCGGTGACGGTGACGTCGAAGCCCCGGTTGAGTCCGTAGACGACTGCCATCGACAGGGCGTCGGCGACGCCCGCGACGACGAGCGGCACCAGCCACAGCAGCGGACTGCGGTAGATGAGGATCAGCAGGATCGCGACGACGGCGACGGTCGTGTAGAGCAGCGGGCCGCCGAGTGAGCCGTAGACCTTCTGTGCGTCGGTGTTCAGCGCACCGGGGCCGCCGACCTGGACAGCGAGCCCGTCGCCGCCCTTCGCGGTCTCCCGCACCTCGTCGACGAAAGCCGTGCGGGCATCGTCGTCCTGCCCGGGCCCGGTGGTGGAGACGGGGTACATCAGGGTCGTGCCGTCCTTGGAGGGGACGGCGTGCGGAGGTGCGGTGAGGGTGTGGGCGCCGGCCACACCGGCGGTCTGCCGGGCTGCCTCGGCCCGGTCGGCCGGGGTCAGTCCGCCGTCGCGGTGGTAGACGAGCACGAGGTCGGTGGACTCCCCGCCGGGCAGCGCCTCCTGGATCTTCGCCACCTGTGTGGAGTCGGCACTCGCCGGCAGATAGTCGACGGCGTGGTTGGCCTGCACCTCCGAGAGCTTCCCGGCGAGCGGTCCGGCGACCGCGATCACGGCGACCCAGAGCGCGACGACCGCCCAGGGCAGCCTCCGCCACCGGCTCCGCGCCCGCGGCTCCGGCTGAGGCGGTCTGCCCGTGTCCTGCGTTGCGGCCCGCATTCGGGCCCCCTTCCGTCCGGGTGTCTGGATTCATGTCCAGACTCCCGTCGGGCCGGGGCCGATACGTCGCGCCGGAGACCGACTTCCCGGCTACGGCCGGGGAGGGTACCGCGCCCCGGATTACTCCCTCGGGAGTACGGGCGCCGGTGGGGGCGGGGTGGTTCAGGAGGGGGTGCGCGCAGCTGCGGCGAGCAGCCGGGCGGTGTCCTCGGAGCGGAGCTGGAGCGCCCCGCCGACCGTGGTCAGCACCTCGCGTTCGGCCTGGCTGTACGGGCCGTCGGCGAGCGCGATCCTGGCGCCCTGGAGGAGGATCGACTCCCGCCCGGCGGGTGCCAGATGCGGGGCGAGGGGCTCCAGTGCCTCGTGGAGCTCGATGGCGAGGGCCGCCCCGCAGGCCTCGGCGGCGGGACCGAAGTCCGAGCCGTGGCCGATGTCGACGGAGAGGACCTCGACGACGGTGGCGAGCTGTTCCTCGGTGCAGTCGTCGAAGCCGGCGCCGCGCACGGTGGCGACCGCGGTCTCCAGGACCGTTCGGGAGCCGGCGCCGCCGGCTGCCAGGACGCCGAGTGCCACGGTGTGGACGGCGTCTTTCAGCATCGCGGAGAACCGGGTGGTGGTGGGGTGGTCGAGCGTGTCCGGGTCGAAGTGGTGGTGGCAGGCGGCGCATTCGACGACCGGTCCCACGGTGCCGCGGGACAGCAGCGGCACACCGAGGACAGCGAACCGCCGACGTCCGGTGAGGCGGCGGTAGTTGCGGTCACCCCCGCAGCCGGTGCAGAAGAACTCGCCGTCACCGACGGTGTCCCACATGGTGCGGATGCCGCAGATACGCAGCTTTATGGCGTGTTGCCCCAGGGCTGACCGCACGTCGCACACCTCCGTAACCCTCCGGCAACATTGCCGTGTTGGACGTGATGTTAACCACATCCATGAAGCGGCGTCAGCACCTCGCTCGTCACAACCGCCCGGAGATGGCCGAACCCCGCCCCCCGGGTGCGGGTGGGCGGGGTCACGGACCATACCGATTCATGCCCTTTCGGGCGCGGGGTCAGCGGGTGGCGCGGTTGACGGCCGAGACGACCGCCTTCAGCGAGGCCCTCGTGGTGTTGGCGTCGATGCCGATGCCCCACAGGACCTTTCCGTCGATGGCGCACTCGATGTACGAGGCGGCCTGCGCGCTCGCACCCTCGCTCATCGTGTGCTCGGTGTAGTCCAGCAGCCGGGCGTCGATGCCGATGGCCTGCAGCGCCTCGAAGAACGCCGAGATCGGACCGTTGCCGGTGCCGGTGAGCACGGTGTCCGCGCCGTCCACGGTCGCCTCGACGGTGATCGTGTCCTGGCCGTCGGACCCGGTGGTGCTCTGGCCGGAGCGGATCTGTACGCGGCCCCAAGCGTTCTCCGGGTTGGGCAGGTACTCGTCCTGGAACGTGGTCCAGATCTGCGCCGGCGTGATCTCGCCGCCCTCGGCATCGGTCTTGGCCTGAATGATCCGGGAGTACTCGATCTGCATCCGGCGCGGCAGGTCCAGCTTGTGGTCGTTCTTCAGGACATACGCGATTCCGCCCTTGCCGGACTGCGAGTTGACCCGGATGACCGCCTCGTAACTGCGGCCGACGTCCTTCGGGTCGATCGGCAGGTAGGGCACGGCCCACTCGATGTCGTCGACGGTCTTGCCCTGGGCGGCCGCGTCGGCCTCCATGGCGTCGAAGCCCTTCTTGATGGCGTCCTGGTGGGAGCCGGAGAAGGCCGTGTAGACCAGGTCGCCCGCGTAGGGGTGGCGCGGGTGGATCTCCATCTGGTTGCAGTACTCGCTGGTGCGGCGGATCTCGTCGATCTGCGAGAAGTCGATCTGCGGGTCGACGCCCTGCGAGAAGAGGTTCATGCCCAGTGTCACCAGGTCGACGTTGCCGGTGCGCTCGCCCTGGCCGAACAGGCAGCCCTCGATCCGGTCCGCCCCGGCCATCAGGGCCAGCTCGGCGGCGGCGACGGCGGTGCCGCGGTCGTTGTGCGGGTGGACGGACAGGCAGACGAACTCGCGGCGCGACAGGTTGCGCGACATCCACTCGAACCGGTCCGCGTGCGTGGACGGCGTCGAACGCTCCACGGTGGCGGGCAGGTTGAGGATGATCTCGCGGCCCTCCTCGGGCTGCCAGACGTCACAGACCGCCTCGCAGACCTCCAGGGCGAAGTCCAGCTCCGTGTCGGTGAAGATCTCCGGGCTGTACTGGTAGCCGAAGATCGTCTCCTCGCCCAGGATCTTCTCGGCATACTCCATGACCAGCCGGGTGCCGTCCACGGCGATCTGCTTGACCTGCTCCCTGGAGCCGCGGAAGACCACGCGGCGGAAGGTGGGGGCGGTCGCGTTGTACAGGTGGACGGTGGCGCGGTGGGCGCCGACCAGCGATTCGACGGTCCGCTCGATCAGTTCCTCGCGGGCCTGCGTCAGGACGGAGATCGTCACGTCCTCGGGGATCGCGCCCTCTTCGATGATGGAGCGGACGAACGCGAAGTCGGTCTCGCCGGAGGACGGGAAGCCGACCTCGATCTCCTTGTAGCCCATGCGTACCAGCAGGTCGAACATCTCGCGCTTGCGGGCCGGCGACATCGGGTCGATCAGAGCCTGGTTGCCGTCGCGCAGGTCCGTGGAGAGCCAGCGGGGTGCGACCGTGACCCGCTGGTCCGGCCAGGTGCGGTCGGGAATCTCGACGGCCTCGTAGCCGCCGTACTTGCCGGTCGGCATCCCGGACGGCTTCTGCAGGCCCGTCGCGTTGGTGATCGGCGTGGGGCGGCCGACGGCGTTCTCGACGGGGGTCTGAGCGGGATTCACTGCGGTCATGGCGTTGGGCTCCTCGGGTCCTGCGGAGGGACGGCCGACTGTGTCGCTGCAACACAAGACTCCGCGGGGAGGGGGTCGGCCTACGACTACAGACCCTCGCCGCGGCAGCTAAGAAGAAGCAGCCCGAAACGCATGATGCGAAGAGACTAGCCGAGCGACGCCCGAGGCGTCTGCGCCGTATCAGTATGCGGGACCGGACACCGGTAACGGGTAAACAGTGATCGATCACTCTATTTCATCAATCCAGGTGGCAACCAGTGACAGGACGATCACGCGCTGCCACAGTCGAGTGCATGCAGCCTCGATCTCAGCACGGGTTCCACCCCGTCTTCTGCACCATCGTGCCGCCCCACGTCCTCGACAAGCTGTCGCAGTCCGACGATCCCGTCCTGGCGGGCCCGGCCCGCCGCACCCTGGAGACCGACGCCGCCCGGCGCACCCGCCGCCAGGTGACGACTCCCGTCCCGTCCCGCGTCGCCCCGGCGGCGGAGGACGACCGCTCGGGCAAACCCGACCGCACCCTCTACGACTGCCACCACGGCACCGATCTGCCCGGCACCAAGGTCCGCGCCGAGGGCGAGGACCCCACCGGCGATGCCAGCGTCAACCGCGCGTACGCGGGCCTCGGCGCCACCTTCGAACTGCTGCTCAAGACATACGGGCGGCGTTCGATCGACGGCAAGGGGCTGCCGCTGATCGGTTCCGTGCACTACGACGAGAAGTACAACAACGCCTTCTTCGACGGCGAGCAGATGGTCTTCGGCGACGGGGACGGCGAGGTCTTCCTGGACTTCACCGTCGCCATCGACGTCATCGCCCATGAGCTGACGCACGGCCTGACCCAGTACACGGCCAACCTGAGCTACTTCGGCCAGTCCGGCGCGCTCAACGAGTCGGTCTCGGACGTGTTCGGCTCCCTGGTCAAGCAGTACTCGCTGGGCCAGACCGCCGAGCAGGCCGACTGGCTGATCGGCGCGGGACTGCTGGCCCCCCGCGTCCAGGGGGTGGCGCTGCGCTCGATGAAGGCGCCCGGCACCGCGTACGACGACGATGTGCTCGGCAAGGACCCGCAGCCCGCGTCCATGGACGACTACATCCACACCAGCGACGACAACGGCGGCGTCCACCTCAACTCCGGTATTCCGAACCGGGCGTTCTACCTGCTGGCGACGGCGCTCGGCGGCAGTGCCTGGGAGAGGGCCGGACAGCTCTGGTTCGATGTGCTCACAGGTGGTGAACTGGCGGTGGACGCGGACTTCGCGGCCTTCGCCCGCCTGACCGTGGCGGCGGCACGCAGCCGCTTCGGCGAGGGCGACGAGCTGGAAGCGGTCCTCAAGGCCTGGTCGGAGGTGGGCGTACCGACCGCATAGAGCAGGGCCCGTCCGCCGAGGTCGAGGAAGGACACCGCATGCGGATCCAGGTGAGCAGGACCGGTGGCTTCGCCGGTATCGCACGCCACCGCGAGATCGACACCGCCGGACGGGCCGATGCCCGCGAATGGGAGGCCCTGGCCGAATCGGCGCTCACCGGCGGCCGGGACACTCCACCGGCGGGCGTACCGGACGGCTTCGGCTACCGGATCACGGTCGGCGACCGGACCGTGCACTGCGCGGACCCCCGGCTGACCGACGCCCAGCGCGCCCTGGTCTCACGTGTCCTCAAGGAGGGCGCGTGAGACCGGCGTACGGCTGGGGCTGCTGAGACTTCAGAACCCCGGCTTGCGCAGTTCCTGCGGACCCGCTCAGAACCCCAGCTTGCGCAGCTGCTTCGGGTCGCGCTGCCAGTCCTTGGCGACCTTCACGTGCAGGTCGAGGAAGACCGGCGTGCCGAGCAGCGCCTCGATGTGCTTGCGGGACTTCGTGCCGACGTCCTTGAGCCGCTTGCCCTTCGGGCCGATGATGATGCCCTTCTGGCTGGGCCGCTCGATGTAGACGTTGGCGTGGATGTCGAGCAGCGGCTTGTCCGCCGGCCGGTCCTCGCGCGGCAGCATCTCCTCGACGACGACCGCGATGGAGTGCGGCAGCTCGTCCCGTACGCCTTCGAGCGCGGCCTCCCGGATCAGCTCCGCGACCATGACCATCTCGGGCTCGTCGGTGAGGTCGCCCTCCGGGTAGAGCGGCGGGCTCTCGGGGAGCAGCGGGGCGATCAGATCGGCCAGCAGATCCACCTGGTCGTCCTTGACCGCCGAGACCGGGATGATCTCCGCCCACTCGAAGCCGAGCTCCTCGCCGAGGCGGGAGACGGCCAGCAGCTGTTCGGCGAGCTGCTTGGACTCGACCAGGTCGGACTTGGTGATGATCGCGATCTTGGGCGTCTTCTTGATGCCCGCGAGTTCCTTGACGATGTACTTGTCGCCGGGGCCGAGCTTCTGGTCGGCGGGCAGGCAGAAGCCGATGACGTCGACCTCGGCCCAGGTGGTGCGTACGACGTCGTTGAGACGCTCGCCCAGCAGGGTGCGCGGCTTGTGGAGGCCGGGGGTGTCGACCAGGATCAGCTGCGCGTCCGTCCGGTGCACGATGCCGCGCACGGTGTGCCGGGTGGTCTGTGGCCGGTTGGACGTGATCGCCACCTTCTGGCCGACCAGAGCGTTCGTAAGGGTGGACTTGCCCGCGTTGGGACGGCCCACGAAGCAGGCGAAACCGGCCCGGTGGGGGGCGGTGTTCTCTGCCTGCGGCGCAGCAGCTTCTGGGTTAGGTCGAGCGCTCATGGCGCCCATTGTCCCCGATCCCGGCGGCCCCGCCGCACCAAGGCGGCCGGCGGGCCCGCCGGGCCGGGCTTCTCAGGCCGTGCGCCGACGGCTCCGGCGGGCCCGTAGCCACAGCCCGCCGCCCCCGGCGAGTACGGCCAGCAGCACTCCGGCGACCAGCCAGGGCAGTGCGAAGTAGGTGGCGCCGGCGGACTCGCGGGTGTCGCGGGCGCTCGCGGTCAGTTTGATCTCGCCCCACTCCAGCTGCGGCGCGCCCGTCCACTCCTCGGTGAGCCGGACCTCCTGGCGCGGCAGCAGCTCGGACGGGATCCGTTTGAGGTCGCGGGCGAGCAGGGTGCGGCCGAAGAGCCCCTCCGCCTTCAGGGCGACCTTGGGACTGAGGGTGACGTTGCCGCGGTTGTGGAGCGTGTACGAGATGACGGCGCGGGACTTCCCGGTGCCCGGGACGAGCGGCTGGGTGTGCTCGACCTTGACGTCGTCGACGGAGAGCGCGGGCATCGTGGGGCCGTTGACCCGCAGATAGATCCGGGCGCCCACCGCCTGCTGGATGCCGACGGCCACGGCGCCCGCGTCGGCGGGGTCGATGCGCTCGTCGAGGGCGACGAGCGCGCCGGGGTGATCGCCGGGTTCGGCGCCCTCGGGGACCTTGATCGTGACGGGCACGGTGACCGAGCCGTGCGGCTTCACGGTGACCCGGTCGCGGTCGGTCCTGGCCCAGGCGCCGACGGAGCGCTGCTTCTCGGCCGGTGCACGGACCGCGAATCCGCCGTCGCGCGCGGTGTTGTACGCGTCGGCCGCGTACAGCCGGAAGGTCAGCTTCCCGCCGGTCTTGTTGGTGACGGTCACCTTGTCGGTGAGGGTGGCTCCGGGGTCGGCCGAGAGGTAGAAGTACGGCCGGGTGCCGGTGGCGGCGGTGGCCGGGAAGACCGACCAGCTGCCGTTGTCGGCGGCGCCGGCCGCAGGGGCGCCCAGCAGGAGCAGGCCTGTGGACAGCAGGGACGACAGGAGTACGGACAGCTTGCGCACGGTGCAGGCCCCCAGGGTGCACGCATTGGCGGGGTGGGTGGGCCGGCCGGGTGCGCGCCCGGCCCACCGGGTTCGGTCAGCGGTTCCGGCTCACGTCAGGGTGAGGGTGAGCACTCCGGAGTACGTACCGGCGGCGGTGAACGCCGGTACGTCCAGTGACAGCTGGGCGTCGACGGCGAACTCACCTCCGGTGAACGCGCCGTTCGGTGTGGAGGCCAGGGTGGCCCCCGCGCTGCCGACCGATCCCTCGGAACCGGCCGCGCACGTGCTCGGGCTGCCGGCCTTCGTCGCGCAGGCCGGGCTCCAGCCGAGCGCGGAGGCGCCGATCGTGGCACCGGCCGGGCCCTTGAAGTCGGTGACCTTGCCGGTCAGGGACCAGCCCGCGGGGCCACCGCGGAAGTCCTTGACCGTCACCGTCCGCAGGTCGCCGGTGGAGGCGCCGCCCTGTCCGAAGTCGACCGCCGACAGTTCGACGGAGTCCCCGGCCTGGGTCATGGAGAGGGTGCCCGCCTTGACGGACGAGGTCAGCTTCTGACTCCCGTCGGGGGTTTCGCCGCCGCCACCGGTGACGGTGTAGGCCTGGGGGCCCGCACCCTTGGCGGCGTCCCAGCCGGAGCCCTCGTAGGCGACGATGCCGGTGGTCGCCGGG